>NZ_CP028521.1:0-126628 GCF_003051885.1 Lelliottia sp. WB101 | reverse complement strand
AATCCGTCGATGACGGTCGCAGAAGATCTGGCTGACCATCAGGGGCGCATCTTTGCGCACAAGGGCGACGTGGTGAACCCGCTGGACACAGTTCCGTTTAACCAGACGCTCTATTTCATTGACGGTGATAACCCCGACCATCTGGCCTGGATAAAGCGCCAGAAGCCGGACACGGTGGTGTACCGCGTCATTCTGGTCAACGGGGATATCCGGGAAGCCACAAAAGCGCTGGGTGAGCGCATTTTTTTGATCAGAAAGGAACAATGTCGCGGCGTTTTGAACTTAATGCAGTTCCTGCGCGCGTCACGCTGGGTGAAGACAAGCGTTCGTTACGCGTCGATACCTTTGCTCTGGAGGAGCAGCGATGAAAAAGCTGTTTTCTGTTTTGTGTCTGGCAATGTCGGGGCTGCTCTGGTCTTCATCTGTATCAGCGAACGCTCTCGAATGTGAGGGTAATTTTGTTAATCCGATCACCGATATCTGCTGGAGTGCATTTTCCCTGTGACCATCGGCAGTGTGGCGGTCGCATCCGGCGCACAGCCTGACACCGTGAATCCGTCCAGCCCTATTCAGATATGCCCCATGGGCGTGTTCTATCGCGTGGGGATGGCGATGGGCTACTGGGAGCCGATGCGCTCGCGGATGTGACCGCTCGCCCTACTGCATGGTGAATCTGGGTGGTTTTAACCTGGGCTGGGCAGTGTCGGAACCGGTAAGGGTACGCAGGAAGATGGTGATGAACCTGGGGCGTTCTATCATGTTCACTGGTACAAATACCGCTGACGTACTGGCTGAACATTATTACGTCTGCTGGTTGTCTTCAGGGGGGGATCTGGATATTGCCTACCTGTCCGAGCTTGACCCGATGTGGAACGACAGCAGTCTCAGCGTCATCATCAACCCGGAAGCGGTGCTGTTCAATAATCCGATAGCACAGGCCGCCTGCGCTGCAGACGCTGCTGCCAGTCTGGTGCATTAAACCACTGGATGTTCTGTTCTGGTGTGCCGGCTCTCAGGGCAGCATGTATCCGTTTACAGGTTACACCTCCAACGAGTACAGCCCGTTGCAGTCCACGCTGCTGGTCGCCGAACGTATGGCGTTCAAACTGCACCGTGAGGGCCTGATTATGAACTCCATCGGGGTGGATACGGCTGTCTGCTTTGAATATCCGTCCCCGATTATCCCGAAAGAGCGCTGGCGCTATCAGATGGTGAACAAATATCCTGACGCGGGCCAGTGTCATCCGGTTGCCGCAGCGTCATGCGCTGGGAGACCGGACGTAACCTACTAACGATTCGCCGTAACTTCGGCTACCTGTTCTGGCGTAACGGAACTGCGTTTTCCTCTGAAGGACCATTCAATGAAGCTACTTTCCCTGCTTCCGGCCATCGCGCTGGCCGGTTCGGTGTCGGCATTTGCCGATGCCGGAGGCGATAACAAAGCCTTTTTCAACGACATGCTGCAGATGGACCGCGAGCGCCACCTCGTGCTCAGTGCGCCTGATTTTGCCCGACCACCGGCGCTGTCCGGACAGGATGCGGACTATATCGCCTCGATGAAGCGACAGCAGCAGGCGAAGCCGGACGACAGCGCGCCTGTTGTCATGATGTTTGTCTCGTTCTCGATGCCGGAAGAGGACCTGCGCGAATCGGGTGAAAGATGCGGCAGGCCTGGGCGTGACGGTATCGCTCCGGGCATGGTCAACGGCGATATGCGCCAGACGGGTACGCGTATCGCGCAGCTGGTCAAAGAGACCAATACGGGCGGCATGCAGATTGACCCGGTCTCGTTTCGGCGTTACGGCATTACCTCGGTACCGACTCTTGTTGTGAAATGTGGCACAACGACTGACCGCGTACAGGGCGACATCACCCTGCGCGAGGCGCTGAAAAAGGTCGCTGAAAGCGGTGACTGTGCGGGATTCGCGGAAAGCGTGCTGAACAGGGAGGTTGCCCATGGCTAAACCATGGATGAATGTTATGGCGGGAATGACTCTTGTATTTGCAGGCTATGCCGCAGCGGATGCGTTCAGTGAAGGTATGTCGTTCGGAAAAGGCCAGCAGGGCACCGGCACGGATGCGATTAAAAACTTCAGGCCGGAAGAGACCATTCCGGGCTATACCGCCAGCCCACCCGAAACGGGCTACTACGGCGGGGTGACGTCTCCGGGCATTGACCTGACCAGCCCGGGTATGAATGAACTGAACACGTCAGAAGTCGGGCAGGCCATCACTGAGTCCATCCTCAACACGCCAGTGGATAACAAGCCTTCGCTCGACGCGCCGTTTATTACGGCTGGCACAGACATGCAGGACAATGCGGAAAACGTTATTGACCCGTCATTCGATGACTGCCAGGAGCAGAATGCGACGTTCACAGAAATCAGCACGCACCAGTGTAATCGTTCGCCTGCGGCGCGACTGTACTGTACCCGCACGGCAACCATCGGGGGAGCTGGAAAGACACGCTGGTCACAGAAACCTATACGGTACCGAACAGCGACTTCACGCCTGTTTATGATGGCAATAAGGGGCTGACGTTCACATTTAAGGCGCCTGCAACGGGCACTGTCCTGAGTGCGACCTATACCTTCAACGTTAATGATTCGGCAAATCTTTATGACTTTAATTTCTGGGGATAGCTAAAACTCTGCTGGGGAAGACGCACACCATGACGTTACCCGGCGCCGTGGGGGCCAGCCTGACGGAAGGCGGGGCCTCTCCGTCTGGCTCATTAATCTCCGGTGCCTGCCTGCCCGCAAATCAGGGACGATGTCGTGAATATGCCAAAAAGACCGTTGACTGGCTGAAAGGCGGGACCAAAGCGAACATGACCATTGTCCTGCAGATGCGCGTGACGGGCAAAGAGTGGGTGCCGGAAGTGGTCTGGTCGGAATCCTGCCCGTTTGACAAGCAGGAAGAAGTGCTGCAGGGCAGCGTCTGTACCGAAGAGGGCGGCAACAAAACCGTTGTGGTGAACGGTAAAGAGCACAGCGTCTACAGCGCCTGCTGGCAGTATCAGGACACCTATGTCTCTCAGGAGGCCGATAACGGCACCTGCAGTGAATACATGAGCAACAGCGCCTGCACTGTCAACGGTACAACCTGCCTTGAATCGCTGGCGGGTGTCTGCCTGTCCGAGATGGCCACCTTCTCCTGTGAAAACAAAGTCTCCGGGACCGGCATGATGTGTGGCGGCGAGTTCTTCTGCACCGACGGCAGCTGTGCGCAGGGCGAGACCGGGACCAACAATATGTTCGCCAAAGCGGTGTCCACGCTGGCCGCAGTTGCATCGGCAGGGGAAGACATCGCGGAGTTTAATGAAGCCGACGTACGCGCGTTCACCGGCTCGTCGCAGAGCTGTCGCAAGGCGATGGCCGGGTTCAGCAACTGCTGCAAGGACTCCGGCTGGGGTAACGACGTCGGGCTGGCCAGCTGCAGCTCGGAGGAGAAGGCGCTGGGTCAGGCCAAGTCGAAGAAGCTCACGGTTAAAATCGGTACGTACTGTGCGCACAAGGCGCTGGGTGTGTGCCTTGAGAAGAAAGAGAGCTACTGTCAGTTTGACAGTAAGCTTGCCCAGATTGTGCAGGACCAGGGCCGTAAGGGGCAGCTTGGTATTGGCTTCGGGAGCGCGTCTTCCCCCAACTGTCGCGGCATCACCATCGATGAGCTGCAGTCCATTAATTTCGACACGCTGAACTTTGCGAACTTCTACAGCGACCTGGAGGACGGCACCACCATTCCGGAAGACAGCGAACTGCTGGAAAAAGCGAAGCAGATGATTGCCGACAAAATGGCGGAGGCGGGTAAATGATGCGTTTACGGCTTCTGACCCTCGCGCTCGGTATCACCACTGCCACGGGCGTAGCGGCATCTCCGGATGTGGCTATCAGTCCCCGTCACGCGCTGGAAGAGGGCTGGCACTGGTACAAGGACCCGGCGGATATCGATGACGATGACGACGCGCTTCCGGCGATGCAGGCTCCGGCACCACAGCCTGTGCCCCTGAGCGCATCTGAGCAAAAAGCCCTGCTGCAGAAGGCGACTCAGGAGGCGCTGGATAACGCCATTCTCTACCCGTCACCAGAGAACTACCGTCGCTACGCGGTGATGAAAGAGTACTGGGTAAATCAGGCGACCGGCTTCACGCAGAGCGGCAAGAAGGCGCTGCTGCAGTTCCCTGAACTGAACTACAACCTGGTGCGCAGCCACTATAACGGTACGTCTGCCGCTCAGCAGTCGATGACGAAAGAGAAGGAGACGCTGGCGGTCAGCCACGTGGCCGAACGCTACGGTGTGATGTTCTTCTACCGTGGCGGGAATGCCGTGGACAGCCTGATGGCGGGCGTCATCAAAACGTACTGCGAGGAGCGGGGTATCTCCGTCACCGGCGTCTCCGTTGACGGCAAACTCAGCGAGCAGCTGACCAGCAGCTTTGTGGACAACGGTCAGGCGGAAGCCATGAACGTGAAGTTCTTCCCGGCCACCTTCCTGGTGGACCCGAAAACGCGCCAGTGGCAGCCGCTGGCCTGGGGCTTTATGGCCCACGATGATCTCGACCGCCAGGTGGTCAACGTCCTCACCGATTTCAAACCCGATTACTGAGTAACCCCTTATGAACGCAAAAATTCTGATAGCCGGCACACTGCTGGCCGTGTCGGCCTGTTCGTTCGCCGGACAAAGCACGATAGATGAAATCCGCGCGCTGGATGCGGCGAAGGCCGCTGCCAGAGCCGCCCGCGATTCTGCTGATGCACAACCCGTCACGTCAGCACCGAAAACCATCCCTCACCGCCTGAGCGACGGTCGCACCGTCAATCTGGCGGACTGGACGGTCGTGCTGTTCATGCAGTCCAGCTGCGAGTACAGCCAGAAGTTCGATCCGGTACTGAAGGGCTTCTCCGATCGCACGGGGTTGCCGGTCTTCCCGTTCAGCATGGACGGTAAGGGAGATATGGCGTTCACGAATGTGCTCGCAGCGACGCCGGATGTGATCCTGGAATACTTCCAGTCCGGACTGCCGCTGGCCACCCCGACCACCTTTCTGACCAATGTCCACACGATGGAAACGTACCCGCTGCTGCAGCAGTTCGCGGATGAGATGACGTTTGCCTCGCGTCTTGATGAGGTCTTCAGGCTGGCGCTCGATCGTCATAAACCTTCTTCAAGCCGCATTCCCAAAGCATAAGGATATCCCCGTGAACCGTGAAAAAATTGAAGCAGCCGTTCGTAATTATGTGAAGTCTTATGGCATGGACAATATCTGTCGGGACGATGTCATTCGGTACATTGAGGCGACGGGCTGCTCCGTCAGCCACGTAACCGCTGACAGCATCACTGTTGCTTTCCCGAGTCTGGGGAGGTGACGCTGACCGGATACGTTTACAGCAACCAGAATGTTAAAGACGGCTCACCCGTTCCTGTCGTTTTTGGACTTTGTGGTGTCATTGCTGGTTTTACCAGCATACTGTTTGCCTGGCTCATCAAATGGTCGTGCATACCCGTGTCAAAGCACGATACGGCACTCATGGTCGTTCAGCTTGCAACATCATTCCTGGACAGTGTCGCACTGGTATTGCTTGCGGTGAGCCTGCTTATTGCTGGCGGGAAGAGAGTCCATGAGCGTTGTTTCTGTGCCGGTCGCAGCCTTTTTAAAGGGAAGGCGGGGGGAGCAATGCTGCGTAAAAACCTTCTTGCAGCCAGCTTCCTTCTGGGGCTGGCCACGCCGGTTCTCGCCAGCGTCGAAAGCGATATGAAGTCCTTCTTCAACGACATGACCTACTCCTCGAACGCCACCTCTGCAAAGTCCTGGCAAGGGCAGGCCGCACGCTATATGACGGGCGGGTCGTTCTACAGCCGCACCGGCGTGAAGAATATCCAGATGGTGTCCATCAGCCTGCCGAGCATCTCTTCCGGCTGCGGCGGCATCGACGTATATCTGGGGGCGCTGTCGTTCATCAACGCCGACCAGTTCATCGCCTTTATGAAGCAAATCATGGCCAACTCGCCGGGCTACATGTTCGAGATAGCGCTCAAGACCACCGTGCCGGAGCTGGCGGCGGCCAAAGACTACGTGCAGAAGCTGGCCTCGGACATGAACCAGTTCAATATGTCCAGTTGCCAGGCGGCGCAGGGTATCGTCGGCGGGCTGGCGTCCATGTGGAGCGAGTCGCAGCAGGCGGTATGCCAGACCGTCGCGGGCAGAACAACATCTTCTCCGACTGGGCGGCGTCGCGTCAGGGCTGTACCACCGGTGGGAGCTACGACAGCGTCACAAATAAGGCGACCGGCAGCGAGGCCGACCAGGTGCTGAAAGATATCAACCTGATGTGGGCGGCGATGGAAAACAGCGCCCTGAGTAACAACCAGGAACTCCGGCAGTTCGCCATGAGCGTCAGCGGGACGGTGACGTTTGATAATAAAGGGACCATGCGTGTCCTGCCGAGCCTGATTTCCAATGACAAGGCGGTGCTTAACGCCATGATGAACGGCGGCACGGCGAACGTCTACGTGTGTGATAACGCGAACAAATGCCTGGCACCATCCATTAACAAACTGACGATTACCGAGTCCAGTTCACTGGTCAGCATGACGCGTAAAACGCTGGAGGAGATTCAGGATAAAGCCATCACCGACACGGCTTTAACGGAGGCAGAGCGTAAGTTCATCAACAGTACCTCCATTCCCATTCTGACCTGGATTATCGACCAGTCTTCTCTCTCCGTAACCCGCAGCCTGTTCGATCAGCTGGCGGACTACATTGCCTGCGATATTTACCTGCAGTACATGGACGGCATCCTCAAGCAGGTTAACGCGCAGCTGGCAGGGAAGGACTATCCGGGCGAAAGCATGTCGCTGTTACGGAGCAGCCTGCGTGATGCGAACAACGCCCTTAATACGCTGCGTATGGACGTGCAGGTGAAAGAGAGCGCACTTATCAGCGCCCAGAATCAAATTCAGTTCCTGCGCCAGCAGGTGTCTTCCCAGATGACCGACCGGTATATGGGCAACTATCAGTTCGGGAGAGTTAACTGATGGCAAACGTGATTGAGGTCTACACCATCGCCGGTGGCGGCTGGTTCCAGGACGTGTTCAACGGCGTGGCGATGTTCTTCAACAGTTCCGCGTCGGACTATCTGCTGGCAATGGGCACGCTGTTTTCCATTCTGGTGGCGGCGCTGGCGTACATCAAAAACAAGGACCTGATGGAGCTGATGAAGTGGGCGGCTTTTTACGTCTTCGTCGTGAGCGTTCTGATTGGCGTTAAGGAGGATGTGCAGGTCATTGATCTGTCCGAGCCGTCGGCGATTTACCAGATTGATAATGTGCCAGCCGGCATTGCCGTGCCGGCGAGCCTGCTGACCCGCGTCGGGGCGGGGATGACCCAGGTGTATGACACCATCTTTGCGCGCCCGGATTCGCTGACCTACTCAAAAACGGGAATGATGTTCGGGGCCGCGCTGGCCGTTGGCAGCACCAACTTCATGTTCACCGAGCCGGAGGCGCAGCGTATTTTCACAGACTACGTGAAAAACTGCGTGGTGGCGGATATCCAGCTGAACCATAAGTACACAATGGGCGACCTGATGCGCGCAAACGACCCGTATGCGCTTATCTTCAGCAACCCGAGTCCGCTTCGTGGTCTGTACGATGCCGACCGTAACTTTATGACCTGCGAAGCGGCGGCGGCCTGGCTGAAGAACAACAGCGGCGACCTGAACGGCAGGGATGCGAACTCGTTTATGAAGCAGGCCTCTTCCTGGCTGCACGGCTTCACAAACCAGGTGTTCGGCGGAAATAATGGCAATGCCGCCATTTTTACTGAAATGCTGAGCGACAGCTACAACTGGTTCCATAACACGTCAGCCAGCTCAACAGAGATTATCCGCCGCAACGTGGTGATGAACGGGATTCGCCACGGATTAAACAGCTACGCGGTGGACAGCGGCAACACGGCGGGGATGCTCAACATTTCCAGCGAGATGTCGCTCGCCAAAATGCGCATGTCGCAGTCAACGAGCGCCAGCATTGCGACACACACACTGCCCATCATGCACACGGTGTTGCTGGGAATGACGATTGCGCTCTTCCCGGTCCTGGTGATTCTGGCCGTCGTCAGCTCTTTATCATGGCAGGTACTGAGAGGCTATATCTACACCATTGCCTACCTGCAGATGTGGCCTGTTCTGTTTGCCATTCTGAACCACGCCATGAACTTCTACCTGAAGGATAAGCTCGGCGGCACGCCGGTGGTGCTTTCGACCATGGACCAGGTGCAGAACACCTACTCGGACATCGGGACCACGGCGGGCTGGCTGGCTATCTCCATTCCGTTTATTGCATGGGGTATGGTGAAGGGGCTGGGTCAGGTGATGTCGCAGGCGGGGAACTACCTGGGGCAGACGCTGCAGGGCGCGGCCACGCAGTCGTCCGCGCAGACGGTTGACGGCACGTACGCCTTCAATAACATGCAGACCGACAACGTGCAGGGGAATAAGTGGGACACCAACTACAGCCACCGCGATGGCCATATCAGCCATCAGCTGGATAACGGGGCCGTTCTCACCAGAACGAAAGACCTCGGTATCGTGATGAATACCAGCGAGGGGATGTCGAAACTGGCGGTCCATATCGGCGGTGCGGAGTCCACAATTGCCGGCTGGAATGCCAGTGCGCGCGAGCAGTACGCGCAGTCGGCACATCATCAGGCGGGCTACCAGAAGGGCAAGGAGGCCAGCTGGAGCCAGCTGCAGCAGTTTGCTTCGCAGCATGGTCATACCGACTCGGTGGTAAGCAGTGGCGATTCCGGGCAGACGACTAATATGACACGCGGTGCCAGCAAGATGATGTCGGTTGTCGACCGCTACGCCGAGGCAAACAACCTGAGTAAGTCTGCGGCCTATAACGAACTGATGGATAAATCCAGTCGCGGTGCGGCAAATGCAGGCGTTAAAGGGTCAGTAGGCACACCAAAATGGCTGGGTGCGAGTGCAGAGGCGCATACCGGACTGGAGTTTACGGGCGCAACACAGTCCTCTCACGGAACGAACCAGTCTAATTCGCAGCGTCATGACCACAGCCATGACAAAAATGCGCAGATGGTTGAGGACTTCCGCCAGTCCCGCGATATCGTTGAATCCAGTGCGGCTAAGCTGTCTGCTTCACATAATGACACCGGCATCAATAATCTCAGCGAGCAGCTTGGTGCGGCACTCAGCGAAACCAGCAAAGAGTTTGAGTCCTGGCAGAACAGTGAAACGCGCGCGCGCGAGTACAGCGAGATGGCGACGTACGCGAAAGACCATCGTGCTCAGTTCGATCAGAACTATGACCAAATGTTCACCGGATATGTCACGCAGAAAGCACCGGGCAGGGCGCAGGCTGTACTCAGTGATACCGGTTCACCGGACGTTGCCGCAGAGCGTGAGCAGCTTGTTCATGAGTTCATGCAGGAAAGAGTCTTACCGCAGCTGGAACAGCAGTACCGCTCAAATAAAGCCGCTATCGGGCAGAATATGCCAGGGGTGTCATCCGGTAATAATCCTTCCGTTCAGGAAACTTTTGACAATAACAGCCGTGTTATTGGTGATAAAGGGGAAGCCGCAAATATCAGGCAGGACTCTCAGGATCGCGTTAATAAGCAATTAAGTGATGTCGATGAAAAAATATCGGAAAACGGCGAATATATTGATACCAGTAAAGGAACGGTTGAGAAAGGGCGTGATAATCTGAAAGATAATCATGGAAATGCCAGCAAAGCGCAGGAGCAAGGGATGATTGCAGAAACTGAAAGGCAAAGTTTGTTCGATAAAGATATGCTTATTCCGCATAAATCAGTAGAGGATACACCCTCTCTATTTAAAAAGGATAAGAATTGATGGCGATTACCAATCACGACTTACTGGGTTTTAGAGTGATTAGTTTGATGGTTGCAGCTGTTTTTTCTGCGGTTGTATATGTTGATATACATGCATATTTCATGTTTCCTCTCTTTCTTTTGCAGTTAGTGGTATTGGTGTTAGCGCTAGTATTAAAAAGAAGACGTAAAGAAAAAAGTCTTGTGATTGTTGGGAAAGGTGGTTTTATAGTAATTGTTTTCATCTATATATGTGCTGTTGCGCTCGGTATTGCTATGTCATTGACAGCTTCACGCACAATGGATGCGATATTCTTACTGCTTTTTTATGTGGTGTGCCTCGATGCGATAATGGCAATCCCGTTTGTGCTGTCGTTTACAGACAAGTCTAAATGGCAGTATGGAGGCTCAGTCTCACGGTCAGGTTTGTGTGCTGAGATCAACCATGTGAATGGCCAGATGGCTGCAGCTTATGCTGATTCGAACTATGACCAGATGAGTAACGATCTGTACTGGCCACAAAGCGATCATCATGCGAATAGCATTATTGACAGTTCTCCAGGGGCTAATCCTGCGTCAGGACTCCCAATGGCTAACGATGCAATTGATGTTGGTGGTAATGTTTATGGTTTCGGCGATACATCTTTTGTGAATTATGACCACCACACAAACCAGTTTAGCGATTTTGATTACCACAACAATTCATAGAATTCGTTGAGTTAATTTAAACAGGGCTATGCAATGTAGCCCTGTCACACTGGTGGTTGTTTCTGATTCAGAATTTATACAGGTCTTCTATGAGCTTCAATCCACGCGATTTAACGCAGGGTGGACAGGTGTCTTTTATGCGCCTGAAAATGTTCCTGCAGATAAATAATATCATTTCGTATTACGTCATTATGTTCAGCGCCCTGCTGATGATGGCCATTTTATTTATTCGTATTTCACTGCAGAACCTGATGAACGGTATTATCTATTTTGCAGCAAAGCTGATTTCACCGTTCATGAAAAACTCCGGCACGAAAGAGGTTTTCACCATCCGGTATTACAAGGATTCATTTCGTTATACGCCCGACCAGGTACTGAGTGATGCTTATACCACCTATTGCGGCCAGCTGCTGAAGCAGGAACTGGCGATTGCAGGCTGTGCCACGCTATTTGTCGCCTTTTTGGTAACATTCGCTATTTACTGGTATCTCGGCCAGACCGGGCGAAAACAAAGTGAGGATGAGGTCATCGGCGGCCGCGTTCTGAATGACGACCCGAAAGACGTGACCCGGCTGATGAAAAAGCGCGGTGAAGCGTCCGATATTCGCATTGATGCCCTGGCGCTAAAGAAGGATGCGGAAATCCAGAACTTCGCCATGCACGGAACCGTCGGCTCCGGTAAATCGACGCTGATGCGCAAAATCCTGCGCCGCCTGCGCGAGCGCGGCGACCTGGTCATCATCTACGACAAGGGCTGCACCTTCATTGAAGACTTCTACGATGAAAGCCGCGACAAGGTCCTCAACGCTCTCGACGAGCGCTGCCCCAACTGGGACATGTGGGAGGAATGCCGCACGCTGCCTGAGCTTGAGAACGTCAGTTCCACGCTGATACCCTCCAGTTCCGGGGAAGATCCGTTCTGGCAGGGCAGTGCCCGCACCATCTTTGCTGAAGGTGCCGAACGTATGCGCGGCGACAAAGACCGTTCCTACAACTCCTTTCTGCGCACCATGCTGGCCATCACGCTCGATAAGCTGCGCGCGCACCTGGCCGGAACGCCGGCATCCACGCTCGTTGACGGCAAAATCGAGAAGACCGCCATCTCAATCCGAAGCGTGCTCACCAACTATGTGAAATCGCTGCGCTATCTGCAGGGCATCGATAAACCGGGGCGAGAAAAATTCACTATCCGGGACTGGATGAAGGGGCAGGCGGACAAGAGCAACAACGGCTGGCTGTTTATCACCTCAGATGAAGAGCACCACGAATCCCTTAAACCGCTGATCTCAATGTGGCTCAGCATCGCGGCAACCAGTCTGCTGGCGATGGGGGAGAACCGCGAGCGTCGTGTCTGGTTTTTCTATGACGAACTCCCCTCGCTGCACAAGCTTCCCACCCTGCCGCGCATCATCGCGGAAGCGCGTAAGTTCGGCGGCTGCTTTGTGCTGGGCTTCCAGTCCTATGCACAGCTGGAAGAGACCTACGGTCCCAAAGCGGCGGAAGGAATGTTCGACCTGCTGAACACCAAGTTTTTCTTCCGCTCGCCGTCCGCGAAGGTGGCGAAGTTCGTGGAAGAGGATATTGGTGAAACCCGCCGCAAAACCTTCAGTGAGCAGACCAGCTTCGGTCATGAGCAGGTGCGTGACGGTATCTCGTTTGGCAAGGATGAAGAGCGTATCAACATCGTCAGCTACTCCGACGTGCAGTCGCTCAACGATCTGGAGTGCTTCGTCACGCTGCCTGGCGACTATCCCGTGGTGCGCCTGAACATGAAGTACCAGGGCATGCCAAAACGGGCTGAGGCACTGCTGATGCGCGATCTGAAAACCAGTCTCGATCAGGACATCGAAACCGAGATCGACACCCGCGATGACGCACACCGCCGCCAGATGGATGCCCTGTTCAGCCCGGGTGAAACACCTGCGGCCGTTACAGAGGCGACCAGCCTGCCTGCTGAACCCGCTGTCCCCGTACCTGACGTGAAGCCTGCGGTGGCCGTGACTGCTGCGGCAACCTCTGCGAGCCAGTCTGATGAATCGACCGTTACTGCCTCTGCTGTGACAGGGGGCGCGGGTGGCGGAACCCAGCAGGAGCTGGAGCAGGAACACCCTGTGCCGGCAGGCATGAGCGAAGACGGTGAAATCATTGATTTTGCCGCCTATGAAGCGTGGGCGCAGCAGACCGGCAACACACAGGAGCAGGTTCGTCGTGAGGAGGTGAATATCAACCACCCTCAGGAGCACGGCGATAAAGAATGGGAGTACGTCTGATGTTGTCTGTTTCACCGATTAAGGGCGATGCCGGGTATTACGGCAAAGAGGATAACTACTATGTCAGCGGTGCGCTGGACGACCGCTGGCTGGGGAAAGGGGCGGAGAAGCTCGGTCTTGAAGGCCGCGTGGATGCCACCACGCTGGATGCAGTCATGGCGGGAAAACTCCCGGACGGCTCCGATCTGACACGCATGTCCGGTGATAAAAATACGCACCGGGCAGGCTACGATCTGACGTTCTCTGCGCCAAAGGGCGTCTCGATGGCCATTCTGATTGGGGGTGACAAGAAGCTGCTGGATGCACATAACCGCGCGGTGGAAATCACCATGCGGGAAGTAGAAAGTCTGGTGACGGCGCGCCTTACGGAGAACGGAAAGACAGAGACTGTCTCCACCGGAACGATGGTGGCGGCCCTGTTTAACCATGACACATCAAGAGATCTTGAGCCGCAAATCCACACGCACGCCCTGGTGCTGAATGCCACCTTCACAGAGGGGAAATGGCGGTCACTGGCGAGCGACCCGAAGCTCAAAACCGGGTTCAGTGAGGCCGTTTATGGCAACAAAATAGCGATTGGTAATATTTACCGTACCGTTCTTCGCGATGATATTTCACAGATGGGCTACGAGACGGTAGAGGCGGGGCCCCATGGATTATGGGACCTGAAGGATGTCCCTACGGAGGAGTTTTCCTCCCGCAGTACGGCTATTCGGGAGGCAGCCGGTCCGGACGCTTCTGCTAAATCGCTGGACTTGGCGGCGCTGGATACCCGTAAGCCAAAAAGCTGGGCTGACGCGGAGCTACTGGTTAAGAGCTGGGAAACCCGCCTGCAAAAGCGGGATTTTGATATGAAGGATTATGTAGCCCACGCCGCTGTAAGTGCCGGACAACCTGGAGTAGTCACGGAGGTGCCGGAACGGGACTCTGATGTGGCCCTCGCCGTGAGCGAGGCCGTTTCGGCGCTGTCGGACAAAAAGGTTCAGTTCACCATGTCAGAGCTGCTGTCCGGCACAGTTAACCGGCTACCGTCTTTGCCTGGCGTGTTTGAGCAGGCGCGCGCGGGTATTGATCAGGCCATCGAACAGCAGCGCCTTATCCCCCTTGACCGTGAAAAGGGCATATTCACCTCCGATATTCATCTCCTCAATGAACTCAGCGTGCAGCAGCTGGCGCAGACGATGGTGCGCGAGCAGCGCACGGAAGTATTTCCCGACCGCAGCGTGGCGCGTACGGATATTGCCGGCGATGCGGTTTCGGTGCTGGGGCAGGACCGCAGCCCGCTGGCGCTGATGTCCGGAAAGGGCGGCGCCCTTGCGCAGCGTGAGCGCATCGCCGACGTGGCGCAGATGGCGCGTGAGCAGGGGCGTGAGGTGATAGTGCTGGCCTCTGACCGGCGCAGCGGTGCGTTTCTGGAACAGGATGCGTTGCTGGAAGGGCGCCTGATGCACCGCACGGGCCTGAACGCGGATACGGTAATTCCGGCGCACAGCACGCTGATTGTCGAGCAGGCCGAAAAGCTGACGCTGAAAGAGACGCTTCTGGTGCTGGAAAAAGGGCAGGCCGCGAACGCGCAGGTGGTGTTTATGGACGCGCAGAACCGCGCCGGTACCGGCAATGCCCTGTCCGTACTGAAGGAGAGTGACGTGCCGCAGTACCGCTTCTACGGCGGTAAGCAGCCGGAAGTGACGCTGGTCAGCGAGCCGGATAAACGGACGCGTTTCGGTGAGGTGGCCCGGCTGTATGTGGAGGCCGGGCGGAATGGCCGGGACGTGGTGGCGCAGGTTGACGGTCCCGTGGAGCAGAAGACGCTGACCGACGCCATCCGGGAAGCGCGCCGCGATGCCGGTGAGATTGGTGCGGTGGATACGAAGCTCAGCGTTATTGAGCCGGTATGGCTGGACAGCAAAACCCGCCGCCAGCGCGATAACTACCGCCCGGGCATGGTGATGGAGCAGTGGAGCAGTGAGAAGCGTGAGATGACCCGCTACAGCATCGACCGCGTGGCGGACAAAACCAACTCCCTGGTGCTGGTTTCTGAGGCCGGTGAGCGTCTGGTGCAGAAAATCAGCAAACTGGATGGCAGCTGGAGCCTGTTCAGGGCGAAAACCCTCGATGTGGCGCAGGGGGATGAGCTGCGTACCCTGGGGCGCGAAGCGAAGGGCAGTATTAAAGCCGGTGAGCGTTATACCGTGCAGTCCACCGACGAGGGCAAACTGGTTCTGCAGTCCGGCGAGCGCAGCGTGGAGCTGGACACTTCCCGCGCGCTGAAGCTGTCACACGACTATGTGGAGAGCGTGGGCAGCAGCGTGAGCGCCGACCGTCAGGTGCTGGCCCTGCTGCCCGGACAGCGGCTGACGGCAGATTCACTCACCCGGCTGTCGCGCAGCGGCAGCGATATTCATGTCTTTACTCCCCTTGAGCGGTCGCGGGCAGAGAAGCGCGTGCTGGCCAGTCCGGTCGTGCGCCTGGCGAGCGAACGGGTCATGGATTCTGTTGATGCTGCAGACTTATCCGGTGCGGTAGAGGCCCGACGCGAGCAGCTGATGTCGCCGGCTGAACAGGCTGTCAGCCTGGCCGTGCCGCTGGCGCAGAACGGTAAAATCCAGATGTCCCGCGTGGACCTGCTGTCACGTGCTTTGTCATCGGGCGTACCGTTTGCGGACGTCAGCGCGGAAATACAGCGCCAGACGGAAAGCGGGGACCTCATTCACCTGCCAGTGGTGTCGGGCGCCGGTACCGATGTGCTGGTTCCGCGCGTGGCGTATGAGATGGAGAAAACCATTATCCGGACCATTGCGGAGGGGAAAGATGCTGTATCACCGCTGATGGAAGCGGTGCCTGCCGGTGTGCTGAAGGGGCTGACGCAGGGGCAGACGGCGGCGACGAAGCTGATACTGGAAAGTAAGGACCGTTTCCTGGGCGTGCAGGGCTATGCGGGCGTGGGTAAGACCACCCAGTATAGGGCGGTGATGAGGGCGATTGGTACGCTACCGGAGGACAAGCGCCCGTTCGTTATCGGCCTGGGCCCGACCCACCGCGCCGTGAAAGAGATGCGCGATGCGGGCGTTCCGGCGCAGACGCTGGCCAGCTTTCTCAGCGAACACCGACAGGCGCTGCTCAGCGATGAGAAGCCCGATTTCAGCAACACCCTGTTCCTCACCGATGAAAGCTCGATGATTGGCAACCGTGACATGGCCGAACTGCATCAGGTTGTCGCCGCCAGTCACGGTCGTATGGTATCGAGCGGGGATGAAGCGCAGCTGCAGCCGATTGCGGCGGGCACGCCGTTCCGCCTGATGCAGCAGCGCAGCGCCGCCGACGTGGCTATCATGCAGGAGATTGTTCGCCAGACCCCCGAGCTGCGCCCTGCAGTCGAGAGCGTGATTGCCGGCAGGGTCACTGAGTCCCTTGAACGTGTGGAGGCCGTCTCTCCGGCAATGGTGCCGCGAAAGACCGGCGCCTGGGTGCCTGAGCAGTCAGTGATGGAGTTTAAGCGTGAAAAGCCTGAAGACGGAACGGTAAAAGAGATATCTGCCGAAGCCGCGGAGACGGATAAGAATGCACCCGCCAGTGCCATTGACGCCATTATCGCGGACTGGCGCGGACGTACCCGTGACGCTCAGGAGCAGACGCTGGTTGTGGCGCCGCTGAACGCCGACCGCCGCGCCATTAATGAAGGTATCCACCAGGCCCGCCGGGAAGACGGTGATATCGGGCAGGAGGAGCGTCATCTGTCCGTGCTGTCTCCCGTGCGGGTACCGGACAATACGCTGCGCTCGGCTGACGGTTTTGCGCAGTATACCGGCAAGACGGCAATGCTTAACCAGCAGTACTACACCATCACCGGTGCCGATACGAAGAGCGGTATTGTGTATTTTCGCGACCGGGACGGTCATGAAATCATGATTTCACCCCAGGAGAACACCGCACAGGACATTTCCGTCTATGAAACCCGAACGCTTGCCGTCAGCGAGGGGGATAAGGTGTTGTTCAACCGCACCGACACGGACCGGGGCTACGTGGCCAACGATGTCTGGACGGTGGCGGGGTTCGCCGAGAAGGGGGGTATCCGCTTTGGGCGCGACGGGCAGGAAAAACTGCTGTATCCGGCTGTGGAGGATGCCGACCGGCATATTGACCTGGCCTATGCCGTCACGGTCAACGGCTCTCAGGGTGCCAGCGCTAAGCTCGTTATCGGTCTCGCCGGCATCGAGGGCGGACGCAAGATGATGGCCTCGATGGAGTCCTGGTACGTGACATTGTCACGCGCGGTGACGCATATGCAGACCTATACCGACGATACGGCGGGCTGGGTGAAGCGGATTGAAGGTGCAGAGAAGCGCCTGACAGCATATGACATGCTGCATCAGCAGGGTGATGTTAGAGCAGGTACAGCCAGCTGGCTGCTTGAGAACGCGGTGTCACTGGAGAAAACCGGCCTCGGTCGTCAGGTACTGAATACCGCACAGCTGGCGGGAGAGACGATGGCCAGCTTTATTGCGCCCGGGAAGAAATACCCTGTGCCACACATGGCACTGCCCGTCTGGAACCAGTACGGCAAGGAGCGTGGCGTGCTGCTGACGGAAATTCGCCTGAGCGACGAGGGCCGTCGTCTGCAGCTGGGCGATGAGCACCGGCTGATGGGGGCAGAAGACGCGCGGTTTGCGGGTCTGCAGTCCAGCCGGAACGGCGAAACGCTGCAGGCGGACGACTTTGCACAGGCGCTGCAACTGGCGCGTGAGAACCCGGAGAGCGGGGTGATCATTCGCCTGGAAGGCGATGAGTCGCTGCTGAATGCGCAGCGTCTGACGGGAGGGCGGGTTGAGGAGAGTGAGCCCGTGGTGCCACCGGTCACGGAAGAGGAGCCGCTTCCCCTTTTCCCTGAGAGGAATGTGACGGGTAACACAGATTCAGACCATGCCGTATTTCAGATTGCTCAGGAACTTCAACAGGACCCACTTTTCGGATTCATACAGAAATCAGATCTGGTAAATATAGTCCCCGGGGAAAAGCAGACCCCTGATGTTCATGTGGATATTGCTGACCACAAAATGCAGCAGGCCATCGAGCAGGTGGCCGCTGAGCTGGGCGGTAAATCAGGGCGTGATGTGACACATCGTCTGCAGCAGCAGGAGCGGGAATGGGTTCCTGAACAGGAGCACAGCCTGGAGAAGACGTTCGGAGAGTAATGCCTCCCCGTCGCGTTCAGGGTGTTCGGTGCTCGCGTTGCTGCGCTCCGCCTCAACCTGAACGTTCCGGGCAGGAATGTTTAAGGGAGTGAGTGGTTATGGATATGTCCGTCATGGCGGTATTTGTGGT
Organism: Lelliottia sp. WB101; assembly: GCF_003051885.1. Lineage (NCBI taxonomy): Bacteria > Pseudomonadati > Pseudomonadota > Gammaproteobacteria > Enterobacterales > Enterobacteriaceae > Lelliottia > Lelliottia sp. WB101. Next base: position 108,472 of record NZ_CP028521.1, on the reverse strand, counting down.
GTTGTCGGTTGTGGTGTTTGGTCTGGAAATCGCGATTGTCCGGCTCGTGCGGGCCGTCAAAGGCCGTGGTCATCCCGTACTGGCGGCTCTCAGACTGAACGGGATCAAGCCCAAGCCTGCAGAGCATCTGCTTTGTAAGCGACAGGTCTGGGAGTCGGCTGAAACGCTGATGACGGCGAGAGAGCAACATTTTCTCCGTCGTCTTTCGCAGAAAGTGGACGAGCGCCGCTGGCGGTTGTGTCCTCAGGTCAGGGTGGCAGATATTGTGCGTATCACGCCGGATATCCGGGAACATTCCGCCACCTGGTGGCAGTTGTTCCGGATGGCATCTCAGTGGCACTGCGATGTCGTGATCGTGGAGCGGGAGAGCTTCCGGATAGTGGCGGCGGTTGAGCTGGATGATGCGTCACACTTGCAGCCGCGGAGGGTCCGGCGGGAAATCCTGCTGGAAGAGGTGCTGCGGCAGGCGGGTATACCGCTGATCCGTGACCGCGATCCCACGACGCTGATAAGCCAGGTTTCCGGACATTTAGCGATACATGAGGCGGGAAACGAAAGCATTTCTGTCGAAAAAAGCTAACGAACTGAACCGAAACGACAAATTTATCTGTGTTGTTAGAATCTGAAGACCCGCGCCTGCGCCAACAGGCATAAGGTCCCCCGAAATAAGAAGTCGCCCATTAGCGTAAGCTGTAGTAATCTCTACAAAATGATCCTTTTTTAGAACCTTGAGGAGGAAGAGATGTCACAGGCCGCTAATGTAGAAACTTCCTCAGCAAAACGAGCTTACCGAAAAGGTTCGCCTCTCAGTGACAGTGAGAGAAAAATGCGATCGGTGACCCGTAAAAGGGAGACCCACAAACCGATAAATGTGTTCATCCGTAACTCTCACAAGGATAAACTGGATGAATATTGTCAGGAAAATGGGTTAACTCAGGCAGAAGCGATAGAACAACTCATTGCTCGCGAATTATTAAGTGAGTAGTCACGTTCTTGATTGAACAATGTTTGAGTGCTAAATTGCTGTTCGTATAAAGAATTTTGAAGGCTGGCCACGCCGTAAGGTGGCAGGGAACTGGTTCTGAAGGGGTGTCTACCCGTAATCAGAAAAGGAAAACCCCGATAATCTTCTCATTCTTGGCGGGACGATAAGATTAACGGGGCCACTTAAAACTGTATAGAAGCTGTTGCTCTATGCAGGGAGTATAGATTTATGCCCTGGAAAGTTCAATACCCTCCGCTGCGGCCGTTACTACTCCTTCCGTGCAACATAAGCGCAGGAAGGCGTGGCTGAGCAGAACAAATCACAAGCCAGGTGGGATGGCGCCCCCTCTGATGAACAGATTCGTCTACCGAATCTAGCTTATTCAGCGAAAAATATTTCCGCGAACTCGTCTTTTACGAAGAAAAAAACAAAGCGCATTCGCGGTACACACTCTACTGCCTGTAAGTGCCCAAATCCCGTGTTTTTCCGTGACCCGGAACATAAAAAATTGCCCGGGGAGTACGGGCGTGCTCTGAACAACCTGTGTGGTAAAAACCGCGACACCGGCGAAATGGAGATCCGCAGACGTATCTCCTGCGACCCGTACTTTAGTTTTGTTCTTGCAAAACTGGGCCGAAAGCAGCGTATAAAAGCTGTCGTGTGCAACCTCATGGACGTGATGGCCATCCTGCTTCTTTGCAAAACAGACTTCGCAACCGGCATAATGACGGTTAATCTCAGCGGAATAGCAGAGGATCTGAGCCCGAAGGACGAGAACGGGGAGGTGATTCCGGAGACTGCGGTAACAGTCAGCCGCATCAGCAGGATGGTGATGTTTTTAATTTCGTGCGGTGTGCTTTATGCCGACCCCAGCGAGTTTGATGTAAAGGATGGAACCCGCTTTCCCAAACACGTCATGCTGACCGACGTTTTCTGGCGTCTGACAGGTGTCGATGTGGAAAAAATCCGGCACGAGCAGGAAATAAAATTGAACGGCACACCTCTCACTGATGCCCGTAAAATCTGGCACGCTAACTGCCGGCAGGCAACCATTATCAAACGCAGAAACAACGCGGCAAAGAGTCAGCAGAGGAAAAAGCTGGCTGCAATACCGTTTGATGGTCGTAAACGCGAGGTGGCAGAAAGACTTCGCCGGCAGCTTGGTGAGCGTATCCACTTACTCACCAGCGAGCAGTTCAATAAACTCGTCCGGAACAACCTCTGGCAGATGGAGCTTGTTGACCTGGGCTCTGCCGACCCGATAAACGCCCCACCAAATTAATCCCCCAGTTTTCATTCACCGCCTGACGGCGGCGGATTTCGCACGTCTGTAGCACGGCGCAGCCTGTTTTTTGCACAACCCCAGCCTGTTTTCACGCTAGCCTCCCTCTTTTTTCCGTCTTCCTGTCATCATTTTTGCGCTGATTTCATCCCTGATCCCACCTTTTCAACGTTATCCACTAACTTCTGCAAAGGAGAGGTACCAATCATCTGCATATAAGCCCTGCCACATCTGCAAAATATTCATAAACCCCATTGTTATTCATAAAAATACATTGTTTATCTTTGGATAAATTCTGTGGATAACGGGCATAAAAATCAGAAGCACCTCCCACCGCTACGCGACGGGCCCCACCGTTTCATTAGTTACAACACTCTAAATGCCATTCAGGAAACCCGCAGAGCAGGCCTGAAGCCAAAAGCCCCTCTCAACCAGCAAAGAACGTGCACAGCGGCAACACCTGAGCCGGGACCCACCACTGAAAAGCGAGCGCGCCCGGGCCGAAGGCCCGGAACACCATCGCTTTTAATAATGGATGTTGTAACTAGATTTCTTTATTGCTGTCAGTAGTACTGCTGTAAGATTTGAGTACACGCTCGTAAGCGCCCCTGACGGGCCGCTAACGCGGAGATACGCCACAACTGCGGCTACGCCTTGTTGTGACCACTCCGACCGCGCACTGAAGGTTCTGTGTTGCTGAAAGCGGGGTTTGGTCTGGCAGGAAGGAGGGGGGGGCTACCGTATCTGTCCTTTATCAGCTGACTTCACTAAAGTGCCTCACTCGCCACGGAGCCGGAAAAGAAAAACCCCGCGCAATACTGCGCGGTTGTATCGCTTCGCTCCCATGCCCTTCGGGCATCACGAAATTGAAGATGCCTTTGGGTCGTTTACCCTTTGTGTATATATGGCTTAATAGTGCGAGGTATGATGAAAAATTAATAATATGAGGTGGTTATGGATATAGAAACAATGGAAAAAACGCTCAATTACTCGTTAAAAGTGTTGCGCGAGCGCGATTACTCCAGGCTCGAAGACGATGCTCAGCAGGCTATACTGTCCCTGTTTATCGATGACGGGGCTAAACCATCAAAATTAGGGCGCCAGACGCTCGCCATTCATGCCGGCATTCTGGGACAGATGACCAGCACTTCCCGCCTTGAAATCCTGGCAATGGATTTGCTGACGGCCTGTGATAAAGCGGAAGTTATGGATGCACTGTCAAAAATTACTGACATCCTGAGTACGCCTGAATTTGCTGAAATCACGCGGGTTTAATCAGAATATCTGCCGGTGAGACGTTAAGCCATACGGGTTATAATATTGGAATCATTAACTCTGCCGGCAATTTTCTTATGAGAGACACGGATAAAACAGGGCATCTTGCCTGGTGTGCCCTGATAGCTCTTCATTCCGCACGACAGGAAGGTACTGTCAGTTCTGAATCGCAGGAAAACCTGTTTATAACGCGCTGGTTCGCTCAGGCTAAAAAACAGCGCCGGTTTTCACGCGAAGTCGCTGCGGATATCGACTGGATAATGAACCAGGGGAGAACTCAGGGAGTCAGGGCGCGTTTACGCAACAAGCTTGATTATCTCTGGCGCTCCTGCACCGGAGAGCTGCGTGAGCAGAACGACCTTTTCCGTCTGACCTATGCTCTCGAACTGGCCACTCAGCACGACTGGGTGTATCACGTAATGGACGATAAGCAATGGAGCGGGCGGCACCAGGTCAGGCTTAACCCAGGCGTTAACAGCATTTTTGTGCTCAAAAGCGCCCTTGATGCCGGTTTCAGTAGTGACGGAAGCCAGCTACAGCCTGTCGCGGTAAGAATTGGCGGGCAAATGGAAGGACTGAACGCATTGCTCAGAAGCTGTGGCTGGGAGGCGGTCAGTAAAGACGATAACTGGCAACTTATTGCCAGGAACGTCGGCTGACGACTGTATCTATCGTTGCGCGAAACAATATGAAAATGACAAAAAAAGACTGGCTTTACAAACTACGCCGAATAACCGAGCGAGAATCTCTTGAGAAAATCATCGAGAAGAAATACTACGAGCTAAGTGATGCTGAGCTGGCAGTTTTCTGGGGGGCAGCCGATCACCGGCTGGCTGAACTGGTAATGAATCGTTTGTACGACCGTATCCCAAAAAGCGTCTGGCAGTACGTCGTGTAAAAGCAAAATCCAGGCAGGGAGTATGTATGGCCAAAGGAAAAGTCTACACCGTTCACGTTACGGGTCTGGTATCAGGTGGCGGCTGGTTTGGCGAACAGAGGCAGTCGGATAACAATGCTGAATGGCGTGATGCCTTACGGGATGCCCGGAGCAACAGGGCTGAAGCTCGCGTAATATGCCTGTGTAAGGGGCAGAACGAGGACAACTCGCTTCGCAGACTGGTGGTCCGGTACCGGACCGATACGGATAAATTCTATGTGTCTGCCTGGCAATTTACCGGCGGACAGCACCGGCATGACTGCCGGTTCTGGTCTATCTGGCCAGATAAATCGTCAGCTAAAGCCTATTCATCCGGCGTTGTTACCGTCAACGATGACGGTCTTTTCTGCATCACGCTTCCGGTCGGCCTTTCACGAAAGGAGCCCGGCGACGCGTCCGCGCAGAACGTCAACCCGGCACGACATCCGCGTACAGGTAAGGCAAAGTCCTCGATGAGCCTTCTCGGGCTGGTCAACTTTATCTGGCAGCAGGCTGAAATCAATACCTGGAGACCAGAGTACGTCGTGAACAGGCCGAGAACGGCTCTCTGGGTCGCCGGCAGAGTCAGCAGGGCGGCAGGTAACATACTGGCAGGTGGTGTCAGATTATCTGACGTGCTTCTCGTCAGTGCGGCCAGGAACAGCGTGCAGAGACAGAAAAATCAGGAGCGGGTGCGCAGTGCTATTCAGAATAACAGGCGTATGGTCGCTGTCGCACAGCTTAAGCGCGATGCCACTGAAGGCTATGCTGAGATGCAGGCCGGGCAGCTGCGCCTTTCCAGCCCCTACGGCTTCCCCGCGTTGAAGGTTTCACCTTCCGTTCACAGGGCCTGCGAGCGAAGTTTTCAGACCGAGCTGAATGCCTGGAGGGCCGGTCATAAAGTGGTCGCGATTATCGAGACTGAAACCCCGAGGCTGCATTTCGAACAACGAGGTGGACGCGTTATCCCCGTCAATGAAGCGGATGTTATCGGCATTGCGCTGATGCGCGTATCACCGCGATTTATTCCCGTAGACTCAGGGTATGAGGAGATTATTGAAACTCGCCTTTGCGAACAGCAACGCAGTTTTGTGAAACCCCTGCGTTTTGATACCGATGACGACACATTGCCTGATTTCTGGCTGACGGATACGGGCGGAGAACGCGCGCTTCCGATGGAAGTTTTTGGCATGAGAACGCCTGAATATATAGCGCGACGGGATGATAAAATTGCGCTGTATAACGACAAATACGGCACTCAGGGATGGTGGTTCTGGGATGCAGCGGCGCGGAATGCTGAAAACAATATTCCGGCATTTCCGCCGAAACCGGGGTCCGCCTGGAAAACGGAAAATATCCTACGTTAAATTGAAAGCTTATGTTGCCTCGCAGAAAACCTCTGATTAGCTCCCCTTATATCCCCGCCCGATTGGGCGAGGGTATACGGGGCATACGCTAAAAGTCCCGCAGGCCGTTGTGTGTCCACTCTGCCTAGTCGTACTGGTGAAGCTCAACGTATTGAGCGCGTTTATAATAGGGTTTTGAAGTCCATTGGAAGTTATTATACCGGAGCTGGAGTTCTGGAACCTGAGTTTCATCGGGGGCTGGTCCGGGGATTAAGCTTCCTTATCTTCAGAACTGCTGCAGACGCGTATCACTGTCATTTTTGACACTCCAGCCAGACGGGCTGTTTCCCGCAGCGATTTTCCGTTGACCAGACGCAGAGTGCGTATCAGTTCATGTTTCTGCGCATCAGCCACCATGCCCCGGTATTTTCCTTCCGCTTTCGCTTTACTGATTCCTTCAGACAGGCGACGTCGCCTGTCCTCGTAGTCTTTTCGGGCAATAGCGGCAAGCATATCCAGCATCATACCATTGACGGCCTTCAACATACTGATAGCGGAACAGATCGAAAATCCAGTTTTTATCGGTTCGATACAGTGCCGGCCCTCCAATTGTTGCTGCGCCAGGGGGGGGTTATGTCGGATGCGGTAATCAATACTGTTCCTGCGAGTCACTTCAAGACAGTGCATCAGGGGGGGCATGGAACTACTTACTGCTTTGTTCCAGTTATATGCATCAACCGTTTCTTCTTCTTTGAGCTTTAAGATACTTTCGTAGATCTTTAGCCGTTATTCTGAGATGTAGTCTTCCAGGTTCATACAAGGCTCCGTAATTTTCTTCTATCTTATTACGGTTGACGTATACGTCAAATTAGCTTAGTGCTTTCACATCAATGCTCAGACTTCTTCGGACCTGAGCGCTAAAGTTAGTACCGGAAAAGCCACCTAAAAGGTGGCTTTTCTCTATCTATAATCTACACTTCGCGAAAGCTAGTTGTATAAGCATGAACCATTCAGAAACAGGCGCGGAACCATTCAGTAGCATGACAAATGTCTTGAAACTGGGCTGGCAGGGATTGCCTGAGTCAAACCCCTCGTTGCTCCTCCAGTTACGCTGGTCCTAGTTAAATTTCATTCTTTGTTACCATAAGTTGTGGTCAGCCCAGTCTGACTGTTTTTACAAACCCGAATAACCGTCATCCTTGAAAACCCAACTAATCGAGCCAAGAGCTCTCCGATTCACGTTCGCTGCACCGGGGCGGCCAAGTACATGGTATCCCTCCGAGGCACGGACACAAACGTTATCCCCCTTAGCAATGGGGGCACCGCGGAACTGGCACTGGACGGAACGTGGGGACAGGTCTACAACGGTACGTATGGGACCAATTCGCATACCCTGACTGCAACCCTGCAGGGTGCTCCGTCCGGCTCCGGGGCCTTCCAGGGCCAGGGCGTGCTCATGGTGACGTACCCGTAATATCCCGGGGTGCTGTTGCTTCCAGACCCGCTTCGGCGGGTTTTTTATGCGCAAAAAAGCCGGGACTAATACCGGGTAGTTTTTCTCCTCCCAGACGGCTTCTGTCCTAACCATAGAGGGACTGTAATTATCAATGCGTATATATCTATTTGTCTTTTGCAGCGAATAATTCTTCTATCGATTTAGTCGGACAGAATAGGGCGTTACTATTTGTATCCCTGAGCTGTACGAAGCTCAATCCCAGGTAGAATTTTCTTGCGTTATCCTTCAGTGCCTCAACGAACCTACCGTGTATGCCTACCGCCTGGGACGCCTGATACACAACCTTCATGGCATGTGTAACAAGCGCATCTCCATAATCCTGTCGTTGAACACTTTTATCAATTGCCAGACGACCCAGGGTAACACTCGGAACGTTTTTATAAGGCACCCGCTTTTGTTGAGTTTTGCTCGGAAGATACTCTTTTTCGAAGCAGCTCTCGGACAATGTGTAGTACCCCATAACACTAGGTTTCTCCTCTCTCGTTACGAGCACATACGCTGATATAACGAGAAGCGTATCAAGTTATCATTAGGAGCAATGAGCCCAGTGAAGTACCGGCAGCATCTTGGGATCACACATAACAGTCCAGGAAAACATCCGCAACCCCGAGACGGACATCTCAATTTGGCTACCACAAAATTGATGCGCATAACAAAGATTATGTTAAATACGTTAATTTTACACTTTGTATTCAATTAGTTATATCATTAGCTACACTTTCTCTTCTTATATTTTATTGTGGTAGTTTGAGGAACAGAGTCCCTTCCTGGGTTTGCGATACTTTAAAGCCATGGTGAAGTTTGCGCTGAATCCCTTGCAGTGAAGAATATGATCCGCAACCCAAAACGAGCCAAAGCGATAGCAGACGCGAGCTGGGTTGAGTTTGTGCGCCAGCTTGAATAAAAAGGCGAATGGGCGGGGCGTAACGTCGTCAGAATTGACCGCTTTTTTTATCCTTCCTCAAAGCGTTACCTTTGGTGCGGGTATATCTATAAAGCATTGCCGCAAGGCTTGGAGAAATGGCTCTGCCTTGAATGCGGTGCAGACCATGACCGTGACATTAACGCGGCTTAGGTTCGACTCCGCGAAACAAGAATCCCCTTCCTTTAGGGAGGGGAGTGTCAAGGAAACGGCCAGCCCATTCCCCGGGGTTAAACATGGGCTGGCAAAAGTGTAGCGGTATTTGGCGCAGCTATTTAGTCTTGTGATATCCAGCACACTGCGCTATTCGCGTTCCCGTTCAGCCCCGATGTCTTGGCTATAGACTTGGTTTTGGGCAGATGAGCCCTGTCACAGGCGTCAGATTTTGCCTATGGATAGGACACGCTGATCACTTCGCTGCCGTTATATGGCCCGCTTGTTAACGGCGGCTCTGTTAATTCCACCCCCAGGGTGTGTGTGTTTGTCCCCGCAACACCCTGGACGGTTTGTCCCCATCCCCCATCAACATCCAGCTTGGCGAGCCCGCCATTACTTAAGGAGATTGATCTGGCTCCCGACCCCGTCCGCAATTGATATTTCACGGACCCTGTACATTGAACATTTATAGCTTTGGTTAAACGCTGCCCGCTCCAGGATGAGATGTTAAGTGTTCCGAAGTTAAACTCGGCCTCCCGGGTTTCCATTGCACACCATTCTTCTTGTGGTGTCACGCCTACACAGGTTCCCGATAAGAGCCCATTGAGTTCTGGCACTAGCGGGCTGAGGCCGCCTGCTGACGACCCTTCAGGCATACGCGCACGAGGGGCATTGGTTGTAAGAGCCATACACCCCCTCCCTTCACGGTATACATACCCGTTTACACCGGGGTTTATATTGCTTGTTACTCCGGTCGGGTTGAAGTGTTTGAGAGCGTCGCGCACAGTGAACGTGGGCCACAGTTCGTATCTATTTAGGAGCATTTCGTAGCGTTCGTTCCCGTTCGAGTCAGTTGACGGCGCCACTATAGCCAGATAGCACTTACCATTGTTCGTTGTAGTCGGCGTGGACTTGATGAGCTCAGCGCAAGTTGTGTCCAGTTCGGCCGCGTCGATCGGTCTTGTGGTTTTGCCCCCTGTAGTGTGCCACTCCTGGGCGACGTCGAGGCGAGCGACCCGGTACACGGAGCGAATGGACGACACGTAGGGCAGTGATGCCTGCTCCGCTATGCTCGTGGCAGTCCACAGAGCTACGGTTAGGTAGCATGATATCAACAATGTTCTTGTCAGTTGCATTTGATCATCCTTTCGCTGCGCGCAGAACGCTGTCAGCCCATATTGTCCACCGGGCGCGGTATGCCGACACCCGGGCAGCAATGCCAGTCTCTGACATCCCTCTCGCCCTGAGCTGCTCATCAAGCCGCCGGCACCGCGCACGGTGCATGTGTAATGACCGGTCGCTGATGCGCGGCGCCTGACCGGCGGTGAACTGCACGCCGCACCAGTCGAACCCCCGCTCCAGCCTCCCGGCCTGCGTTTTATCCGGATGGCGTTCAAAGCCCTCCAGGTTCAGAAAGTTATTCAGGTCCGCGATGGCCCGTCTGAGGGGCCAGCGCGTTTGTGTCAGGATTAAAACGTCATCCATATACCTCACATAAAACAGGGCCGGTCGTTCACTGAAGAACCGGTCCATATGGCGGAGCAGGATGGCTCCGGTCTGCGGACTGAGCGCACAGCCCCGGGGTATACCAGACCCGGGAGTCCGTATCACGCCGCCCTGCTCAGTACTGTAAGCCAGGTACTGCCGTATCAGGCTCAGGCACGCCGGGTCGGTGGTGTTTTCCTGCCAGACCCGCCAGGCCATGGCTTTCCTGATATGCCGGTAGTAACCCCTGATGTCCGTGCGATACACGAACCGCCAGCGCCCGGTGGCCAGCTGCGCTGCCACCTTCCTGACCGCGCGGTGGGCCCCACCCTGCAGGTGCAGGCAGCCGGGATGGATCTGCAGGTCCGGTGCCACCGTCAGGGCCACCCACTTCAGCACCAGGGCATCCGCGGCGGACCACATCATCAGGCTGTCACTTTCCCGCCCGGGGCCTGCCGGGCTGACCTGCTGCATGGGGCTGAGCCGGTACGTCCTGTCCTGCACCTGCTGCCATATCACCGGCAGTAACCGGTGCGCATGGTGGCGCAGATGCCAGATATCCGCGTTGTGCGGCGCGTTCCGGCGCCGGCGATGCAGCCACTGCCAGGCCGCGATGCGGCAGGATTCAGAAATGCCGTCCATTCCGGCCCTACTGATACTCGGCGCGGAAGGTGCCCCGGGCGGTGAACGGCCCGTCTTCCAGCTCCGCATCCGGAGCCTGAACCAGCACCGCCTCCAGGTCCGGCATCGCCGACGCGCTGATGGCCAGCTTCTCGTTCAGCGCCAGCGGCTGACCGTCCGCATACAGCTTCACTCCCAGGGCCGCCTGCTGCGCCGAGACCACCGTGGCGTTATCCGCCCCGTCAAAGTCCGCCGGCGTGCCGCTCCAGCTCAGGGTCAGCTGCCAGGAGGACACTCCCGGCTCACAGCTCAGTCCCGGGTTCACCGGCTGACGGTATATCCCGCTGGCCACCTTTTTGATGCCCAGGCGGTCACCGAAGTGCACCTCCAGGGTGTTGTCCCCGTTCAGCGTGCACGGCGGCGGCGTAATCAGGGTTCCCTTCAGCTCCAGGTTCTCCCTGCCCGGCCCGTCATCTGCCCGGGCCGGACTCAGGGCCGCAATCCCGGCCAGCACACTGAGGAACAGGGCCGACCAGAGTCCCAGTGTCAGCAGGTCGCGGCGACATGGCGCGCGGCTCCCGCGACGGGGGATGTGAAGCTCATCACTGTGGTTCATCACTGATACTCCATTTCCAGGGAGGCGAGGACGCTGAAGTTCCCGCCCTCCGGAACGACGCCCTCCTGCTTCACCGGGACCGCCTGAATGAGTGGCTTCACGGTGCTGCTGAAGGTCTGCCAGTCGTTGGGCTTCAGCGCCTGGCCGTCCAGGGACAGGGCAATGCCCAGGCCCGGTATCCCGCCATCCAGCACGTCAGCGAACCCGGCTTTTGTGCCGGCAACGCGCAGCTTCAGGGGGGCACTGCCGACAGCGGCCGAGCAGTCGAGGCTGAAGGCGGCGGTTTCGGTGTACTGCTTCCCGTCGATACGGGTGGTCATTACCTCACTCCCGAAGTCCACGGTGATAAGTTCGCCGTCGTTAATCACGCAGGGCGGCTGCTCAATCAGGGTTCCCTTAAAGCCGACCTCCTCTGCCTCAGCTGACGACAGTCCCGCCGCGACGGCGACCAGGGCCAGCAGGGCCGGAAGGGTTCGTAACCTGCGGGTGACGTGCCGCAGGCGCTGGCGGTATCGTCTGAGCGTTATCCGGGCCATCACTGGTAGTCCACAATCATGTTCGCCTTCCCGGTGAAATCACCGCCGGTGAGGGTCGTGTTGTCCTGTGCTTCAGGAACGGCATACAGCACGGGGATGGTGTCCGGTGTGAAGTTCAGGGGCACCCCCGGGGTGATGCGGGTGGTGTCGTTGTACAGGCGTATCCCCAGCCCTTCCTTTTCGGTTTTAATCAGGCCGGCGGCATAGCCGGCTTCCCCGGTAAGGGTGAGCTGTAGCTTCTGGTTCACGGCATTCGCGCAGTCGAGCGTGAACGGGATTTTTTCCCGGAAGTTCACGCCGTCGACTTTGCGGGTGACCATCTCGGAGCCGAAGTTCACTTCGATGGCCTTTCCGGCGGTCCCGCTGATTTCGCAGGGCGGCTGCTCGATGAGGGTGCCATGGAAGGTAATTTCGGCATCGGCGCGGGCCTGGCCGGAGAGCATCAGACCTGCGCTAAAGAGCAAAGCCAGGGCCTGAGGGTATCGGGGATTCATGTGCATGATGTGTCGCTCCTTGCGTCGCATTACTGATAGTTGATGACCAGGGTCCCGGTCCCGCTGAACGTCCGGGACGTCAGGGTGGCGTTGTCTTCAGCCACCAGGACGGCAGAAAGGCCCGGCACGGACGGGTAGACAAAGTTGACCGGGTCCCCGGCCTTGAGCATCACCGAACCGGAGTAGAGCTGAATACCGAGGCCCTCAACGTCGGTGCCGACGAGCCCGGAGCCGAAGCCGGCGTCCCTGGCAGCCCGGATGGAAAGGGTCATGTCATACTTGACCGGGTTGTTGCAGTTCAGGGTGACCGGGATTTCCTTGCGATAGTTGACCCCGTCGATGAGGCGCGTGACGACGCTGTCACCGAAGTTAACGTCGACGATGTTGTTCCCGTTGACGGTACACTCGGGGGCATCCACCAGGGTGCCGGAGATGGTGACGGTGGTGGTATCCCCTTCCTCAACCGCCAGGGCCGGACCGGCATACAGGGGCAGCAGAAGGGAGAGAGCCTGAAGCGTACGATAAGGATAACGGGTCATCACTCCTCCTTCACGGCCGGGGCGGCGGACGGGGCTTTCCCGTCGGCGGCGGACGGGCTGGCAATCTTCGGAATGACGACGCTGCCGGCTTTACAGGTGTTGCCGGCGCAGGAGAACGGAAGCAGACGCTGGCTGCCGTAGTCGTTGACGAACATCAGCACCGGGGTGTTACCGGACACGGAGTGCTTCAGGGTCAGGGAACTCTTCGGGGCCACCATAACGGGTTCGAAGCCGTCCACGGGTTTAGAGGAGACGGCGCTGCGCAGCTCGACAAAGGAGAAGTGGTACGGTGTCGGGTTGGTGAGCACGAGGCTGCTGCCCTGCCGGGTGAGGGTCAGGGTATCGGTGCCGGGCACGGTGTCGGCCATGGGGTCGACCTTCAGTGCCTCAGGGCGCCAGAAGACCTTGAGGCGGGTCTGCATGGCGAGCATGAGGACGTTAGGTTTGGTGGATTTTGGCGGAATTTCGCGCAGGTTAAACCAGAAGACACTTTCCCTGTCTTTTGGAAGGTTTGCTGTATCCGCTAATGCCTGGATTCTGACCAGTGTTTTTGAGCCCGCTTCAACACGCTGAACAGGCGGAAGAACCATTAAAGGTCCGTTGAGTTTTGTTTCTTTTTCATCTTCCATCCAACCCTGTGCAAGGTAAGGATCCTGCATGTTTCTGTTTGTCACGTTGACGCTGACAGACTTGTCTTTCTCATTGAACACAAGACGGGAGCGATCAACGGTAAGAGCCGCATGAGCAGAGAAAATATTTGCAAAAACAACGAAAGTTAATGCTTTTGCCAGACAATGTTTAGTCATGTTCATTAATAAACCTATTCATATTCGAAGGAGAATGTCACTGAACTAGTGAAGTCTCCATACTCGAGACTGGTATAATCACTTGCCTGAACATATGCCTGATATTCCAGCGCCGTATCGCCTTCATTAAGCGAAACAGGTATGGCTGGTTCGTTAGGATGAATTGCACGACCTTTCGCGTCTTCAAGCGCAATAGATATGCCTTTTGCGTCACCTTCAGTAGCAAAGTTACCAGGCTGAGATAGAGATTCAGTCCCCTGAAAAGAAACCGATACAGTTTTCCCAATTGAAATGTCACATTCTTTTAACAGAATGCTGAATTTCTCAGGCGCAGTTCGGTCATTGCTCAAAAATGTTTTAGCCGGTATGTTACGAAAATCAACTAACTGCTCCTCAGAATCTGTAGATATATTACAGGGTTCAGAAATAAGAACTCCGTCAAATACAACATCCGTATCAGATACAGCATAAGCCGAATATATAAGCAAAGACATCAGGACTAAGGGGGTTCTCATTATTCATACTCCAGTCCGACATTTACAACCGATTGCCACTCACCCGGGGTAAAGCGTTCACTGGTTCTCCAAAGCTGCGCCTTTAAATTCAGCACATTATGTCCGGGATCCAATGGATATGAACGGGATAACATTCCTGGATAAAGCTGTTCACCGTGAGGATCTTCGAGTCTCAATGCCACTCCAGTTGCATCGCCGTGAACTTTATAGAGCCGTCCATCTGTAGGCTCGCTTTCACCCGTAATCTGTAATCTGACCGTCGGCTGAGAATAAAGTGATAAAGCGCCGCGAAATAACTCGGGATTTTCAGTCGCAGAATTCACTTCCGGACAGCCGTCCAGCACAAGTCTGAACGTCACTGGCGGCGTCACGACACCAGGACGATCGAGTGTATACATAGCAACCATACCTAAATCCAGATCCTGCTCTGTTGACTCAGGTGCGAGAAAACAAGTCGACTGTACAAGCTGACCTGATGCATAAATAGTGCCATTCATACCATCAACATCCCAATTATCAGGAGAACCACTTGCAAATACTGAATGAGTTAAAAACAGCATCGAAGCCATTAAAATTAATTTATTGATGTTATTTTCAATCATTAATATTACTCTCCCCCTGATAAGATCAGGCTATTTTTCTTCAGGCTCAGAATGACATTCATTACCTGTGCACCGATATTTCATTACAGGCTTGCCGCCAAAATCATTAATGGTCATAACATGTGGGGAACTAAATGATGCACTACGAACCAATGCTTTAGACATCGGCGAGATCATTACTGGTTTAGCATCCGCAGAAATAGTCCCATTCTTATCACCCATAATTCCTACAACAGTCATGAAATATGGGGTAGGATTTTCAACTTCGTAACCGCCGCTAACTTTATGCAAAACAAGTTTATCGTCAAGACGTCCAAAACGCGCCGGAATAATTGAAGCAGGTCGGTAGAACAGCTTTATTTTGCTATGCAACGCAACTTGCAATACATTGGGCCTTTGGCTTTTTGGCGGTATTTCTCGTAAGTTAAAATAAAATACACTTTCTCTGTCCTGCGGAAGAGAAGATACTGCTGGAAGTGCATTTATACGAACAACGCTCTTCGCACCGGGTTCAACGCGTTGCAAAGGTGGTGTTACTGAAAATGGGCTTTCTAATTTTACCCCATTTTTATCTTCAAGCCAGGCCTGGGCCAGGTAAGGTTCTTTTTTGCTCTCATTTTGAATATTGAGAGAAATCAGTTTTTCCGAACCCGGGAAAATGGCTCGAGTTCTGTCAAGAGCAATGGCGGCATAGGCTGAACAAGCAGAGCATGCTATAGCGCCTGTCATTAACAAGGAAATATATTTTTTACTGACAAAGTTCATTTCCCACTCCAGATATAATAGATAATAAATCACTCAGAACAATCAATGTCTGAACCAAAAAATTAGTTGTCTACTGCCAGGCACGGTAATAACAGCTGTTGTTCAGGGATAACGTCAGGTATAGAAACCTTACATTGCACCTTATCACTCCAGCGTACATTGAGCGTTTCGCCTGAATTAACACCAATCAACCAGGCCAGACCGCTATCACTGACCATGCCTAATTCTTGCTGTTTATCATTAATAACGACTGCACCAAACGGAGGATGACTCCCATCTTTCATTGTCATTACAGCGACAACTTTGTGTCCTTTCAGAACATCAAATTTACGATATCCTATTGCACCTTCAGTAAGCGCTGCTTCAGCTACCGGTGAACCAGAAGCTTCGACGTCATCCGGTAATCGGGTAACGTCTATTGACGTATTCGAACGGAAATAACTTGGAACACCCGGTTCAACCGCGATACCGAACATATTTGTTTTACCATTAGAGCCAATAGGTACATCTGGCACCCCATCAGTGCTCACCAGCATCCTTGTCCCCCCATTCCCGGAAGTAGGATGCATGGCTACACCTTTCATCGTCGCAGTAACACCACCGCTGAGGGACATGCCCCCTGAGACGTAATTATCCTGTGACCAGTTAACGTTAGCTGTCATATCAGCCATGCTACCGCTATGGGTGTAGTAGCCACTCGCTTCTGCAGTAGTACTTTCGTCTTTAATCGTTCGTGTACCCGCTGAAAGACGATAAGTGTCATTGTTATCAAGTCTTTCGTACCAGCCAGCATTCTGTGTAAATTGATCTTTAGACCAGTTCCCACTGTAGCTCGCAGTCCCAGTTCCAAATGGGATACTTAAAGACAAATATGCTGCATCATCTTTAATTCCGTTATAATTTCGACGTGTACCGGTCAGGCTGGCTGAAATATTTTTCCAGTCACCGAAATCGAAGTATTTGCTCGCTGATAAACTATAACTGTCATTATCTTTACGGTCCCAGTAAGTCTGATGGGTCCAACTTAAATATGTAGAAAGTCTAAGATCTGCAAACGATTTATTCGCAGTAACAGTATAGAGTTCTTTATTTCTACCATACGTTACGCCTGTATTTTTCAGGCTTACGAAATCAGACATTGATAAGTAATCTTTCTCTGAAAAACGATAGCCAGCAAACGTAATTTCACTGTTTATTTGATCAAATCGTTTTGAGTAACTGACTCTGTATGAACGACCCGATTTTGTTTCATCACCAGGAACACGAGCTACAGACTGAGTAACATCAGCAGAAATCGCCCCCAGTTGATACAAATCTCGACCAAGACCCAAAGCTGCACTGTAATAGTTATCAGAAACTATTGAACCGCCATACAGAGACCATGCATTTGTAACACCCCAGGAAGCTTCTGTTGTAGCAAACACTGGACCATTGACAGCATGTTGATAGTCCGTAGGTCGGCCCAGGGCAAATTTATAACGTACCTGTCCCGGACGCGTCAGGTACGGTACCGTGGCGGTAGTGACCTGGAATGTCTGAACCGAGCCATCTTGTTCTTCAACGCGTACATCAAGTTGACCACTTGTAGCACCATTAAGCTCCTGAATCCTGAATGGACCAGCAGCTACGGTGGTTTCATAGACAACACGTCCTTGCTGAGAGACAGTGACTTTAGCATTAGTCTTTGCAATCCCCGTAACTTCAGGGGCATACCCCCTCAATTTTGGAGGTAGCTGACTCTCATCACTTGCAAGAGATGCACCGGTAAAGCGCCATGAATCAAAAATATCTGACGTTAAATAATCTTCACCCACAGTAAGCTTTGCCATTAAGCTTGGAATGGCACGATATGCGTATATACGGCTCCAGTCAAAACGTTGGGAGCTGGATAATCCTGTTCC
The DNA here is from genome assembly GCF_003051885.1 of Lelliottia sp. WB101. NCBI lineage: Bacteria > Pseudomonadati > Pseudomonadota > Gammaproteobacteria > Enterobacterales > Enterobacteriaceae > Lelliottia > Lelliottia sp. WB101. The sequence goes on along the minus strand of NZ_CP028521.1, from coordinate 91,194 downwards.
TGTCGTATGGTTATACTGTGCCTGATAATCAGCGCGTAAGCGCCAGGCGTCTATATTTGCGCCAACAGTACCATTTGCACTGACACTCTGACTCTGATTACCAGACTGTGGTTTTGTTAAATTTGTGTTTACATTATAGTCAAGTAACAAACCAGAAATACCATTTTCCCATCGTGAAGGCGGTAACCACGAAGAGTCCTGATATTCTAGCCATGCCTGTGGCACAGCTGCATAAAGTGTTGATTCAGATAGATCGCCACGCAATACGATTCCATCAAGATTACTAAAATCTGCACACCGCTCCTGTGCATCAAATTTGACTTGTTTCAGGGCATCGTCTTTCAATCCTAAAAGGCCGACTTGCTCTTTAGTTAAACAAGCTTGCACGACAGGATTACCTTCGCTATCTTTATTCTCAATAAATGTTATTTCCTGATCGGAAATAATATGGTCATTAAGTCTTATACCAAGAGAATAGGTTCCTGGCATAATGTAGCCAGCCTGAGAAAAGCGTGAAAGGTCAATGTTACTTTTATCTTCTGAGTCCAAAAGGTCTACGTTAAACTCAACGGCGTATGCTCTTGGCATCATTCCAAACATGGCCATGAAGATATAAACACCAAGGCGATGCCTGATTAACACATGATTATTATTAATTAACATTGCGGATATTCCGTTTCGCCTTCTCTCGGGTGTTAAATATGTTACTGATAAGCAACAACAAATCTTATTACACTAAACCAGTCACCCTCCTTGAATTCATCACCATTCCTGACAAGATTTAAAGTGTATTTGAGTTCATTTTCTGCATCTTTCAAATCTTCAGGAGGTAAACTCTCTCCGGGTTTAGTGCTATGACCATTAAAACTAGTAATTCTTAATCCTACGCCCTGGGCGTTACCATTAACGGAGAAAAGATCAGGAGAACTATGATCTTTAACACCATCAAAAGTCATGCTCACGTTTCTCCATAACTCACCATTAGCCTTCTGCAATGAGCAATTAATCAATCGTATCTTCACAGGACGGGTGATATTAGTTGTCGCTTTAGTCAAAGTATGATGAGAAACAGTATCAAACTTAATTTCCTGCCATATATCATCGGTATGAATTGAGCAGGCTGATTCATGAATCTCACCTCCCATCATTACTTTTCCTTTACCAGCATAGCTAATAGCGTAGACATTCGAAATTAGCGCAAAGGTGGTTATCAGAAAGAGTGATATTCTTCGGAAATATTTCATCAGTTAGCCCCGTGTAAAAGGAGCAACATATGTTGCTCCTTAAGAACACGATTATTCGTAAGCCAGAGTGAAATCAGCTGTTGCTGCGAAGTTACCGGTTTCTGGAGTCTGATCTTTCAGACCAACCAGGAATGCAGAGAAGCCGAGGGTGTTATCACCTTCGATCAGTGCACGTGCAGGAGTCGCCTCACCCAGGGTAATACGCTTACCGGAAGCGTCAGTCATTGCAACACCTGCGCCGCTCGCATCACCGGTGATACCCAGCAGAGTATTATCCCCGTCAGCTAAAGAACCACCAAAGGTTACGGATACAGTGTTGTTAGCAGCACGAGTACCGTCACCAGCAGAAGTGTCGAGCTCACAGTTTTTCAGGTTAATTTCAAAATTAACAGGAGTCGAAGAACCCTGACCGGCAAGCTGCTTAGAAGCAACCTGACCCAGGTTTACATCAATTACAGAGCTATCTGGGTCAATTGAACAAGCGGCATCAATAATAGAGCCACGGAAATCAACACGACCAGAACCACCATCAGCAGCTGCGTTCGCACCAAAAGTAGCCATACCAGAAGCCAGAATCAGTGCAGTAACAATTTTGTTAAATTTCATTATTCCTATAATCCCTATAGATAGCTTTTACATTAAAAGCGGGTATTAATAACATTTAAAAGTTGAGAACAAATTGATTTGCTCGCCATTGAGTTAGAATTAATTTCTTCGAACTCAAGTGACGTATATAAGATATCAACTACCCTGAATGATATTAAGTAATAATTTATTACACTACCTTTTACGACAAAATCGCACAAAATTGACATGCTAACGATATAAAATTCTAGAGACAGCGAGTGGGAAAGGAATGGACGAATATTATTATCGCCCATCAGCACTGGCATCACAGCTAGTTAAACAATACTAAAACATACTCAATTAAAAGTGTTATAGCACGGATTTATATGATGCAAAATCTGTATGCATGTTAATAAAATGATATCTTGGCAGACATTTTGTTGTCACCTACAGTAGCGGTAACAGTAAATGTTCCTTTCTCGTTGCTGGTTAAATCAATATAACTTACGCCATTGCTATCTGTGAGAGTCACTGCTTCAGACAAACTGCCACCTGACGTTGACCAGTTAACCGTTGCGCCTTCTCGAGGTTCACGATTGATATTCTCAAGAATCAGTGCAATGTTGCTGGTTCCTCCGACATGTACTGACTGTGTATATATTAAGAACATCACCAAAACCTCTGAGAACTTTACGGGTGAAGAATCAGCATAGATGTTCTCGGATTCGATTTCTGCATGAACGAAGGTCTCACCTTCGACTTCACTTGTCAGGCTCACACTTGCTTTACCAGCATCATCAGTAAATGATGATTTATGAGAAAGCGTACCCATACCGGATGACCAAAGGATTTTTTTACCTTCCAGGGGTGTACCATCCTTGCGGGTGACAGAGACGCTAAAGGTGATTGTTTCTTTCCCATTAGCCAGTGCAGAGTGTTTGTCTTCGACAATCCGTAATACAGGTGTTGCATCTTTCATAGTAATCTTCTCTGACACCCACTCCGTACTACCATGGGTCGCAGTAACAATGGCAGAACCTGGCGTATTACTTTTTAGCCTGACAGTCGCAATTCCTTTATCATCAGTAAGAGAATTATCTGCTGAAAGAGTACCTTCTGACGTATGCCACATTACGGATTGACCAGAGGTCACCTGCCCGTCAGAGTTTGCGAGTTTCAATGACAAGATAACTTCATCCTGATTGTTTGCCCAAATCTGTTGTTTGTTGGCAGTCAGGTTACCGGTTACGGATGAAATAAACGAAACACCAGAGTGGACCTTTCTGTCAGCGCCATCAATCAATGTCACATGGAACTCTCCTGCTGTATTACTGGAGAGAAATGTAACTAACTCACCCTTTGTGTCAGTTTTGCCCGATGTGGTGGAAAGCTGCCCGCCATCAGTGCGAATAGTGACATCTTCATACGGAACAGGATATCCATTATCATCTTTGACATGCATTGTGAAAGCGATCTGATCACTACCATCAGCTAAAGCAGAGACTTTATTGGCATCGATATCTAATTGATGATGACCTTTTATGGGGATAATTTTAGTTTCAGCGATGGGAGACTTTTTACCTCGTGCATCAATGGCCACACCACTAAAATGCACAGGAGATGAGTTCGTGCTGTATGGAAGCTTCAGGGATATCGTTTTCCCGTCATTGACAAGAACGCGCCCTCCAGCGTGGATGAGCTCCGCATCATTCAGTTCGATTCTGTCAATGCCATTAGAAGACCGTATTTCTGGTGCAAAAGAATATTCTGCTCCTTCTGGTCCAGTGATTTCAGAAGGAAAAGAGAGAGAAAGGTTAAATATTTTCTTATAATTCATTACGATAGAATTATTACGATTAACAAGATCAAGGTTCATTGCAGGAACGGTTCTATAGAGCTTAATGTAATCTGGTGAGAACTGCTCTTTCCAGCCAACACCCATTCTGTAAGTGAAAAGAAGACCGGTATTTATAGCACTGGAATTATATTTCCCTTTTTTCACGTCAACTGAAGTTGTTATAGCCGGAACCGGGGTATAGGTTCCACCCACAGTTAATGCATCAGGATCAGGTTTTCGTTGGTCAAAGCTAAATAATGCTACATTTTCACCGTAATATTTTTCATAGGAAATCCTCCCCCCGATTTGCGGGTAGGACTGGAGCCAGGTTTCGATATTCAGATCCCAGCCATCTGCAGGTCTTTCCTGGTATTTATCATGTCGATGCGAGTCTTTCCAGCCAGAGGCTCTTTTATAACCATTCATAGAAAACTTGAGATTATCTCGCCATAACTCAACCCCAACGCCATAACGATGGCTGTGAGTATCCCAGGCCATATCATGAAAAGCGTTATAACCTATTAACCAGTTATGATGAGTAAATCTGTAACCAAGCCCAATGTTAGTTAATTGCCTTCTATCTTCACGACGTAAACCTAATTGAGTAAACATAAGATTAGAATCATGATATGACACGGGCAGGAGCGTATCGAAAGAATACTGGCTAATCGATAAGGAATCATCAAAGATAAAGGAAGTTTCAATTGTACCAAAATGATTAAGTTGCTCAGATAATTCACCTACCAGTGTTCCTGACATTAAATTTACTAAGCGGGATTTTGGACTTGAGCGATTATCATCAACAGCATTATTATCAAAACCAGAAAGGTCAGAACTAAAAACGGAGGCAGAGAGTAGTAATAAAAGGATAAAGTGAGAAATATTTTTACACATACATGGTATCCATTCAGATGCAACAAATGTCCAACAAACAGGTCAAAGCCTTACTTGTGTAGCATATAAAAACCAACAATTAAGTATAAAAAAGAGCAAAGCTTGACATCGTTTACCATGTATTTAACTAAGCTGACAAATTGCAAAAATTGTTTTGAATCAAATAGTTCTATGCACTTTCAACTTTGAGGATTGATCTACATTAAATATGAAAATTGAGAAAAATATACTATCGTTATAAGCGCATTAACATTGCTAAACACAAGAAAGTCATAAAAAAACGACAGTGTCTGTTATGTCATTTACAGTCCTGATAAAAATATAATTTTCAAATATCCATACTGCAATTAAATAGTGTCAATATTATTAATTGTTTTATTTTTCACATTCCAACATTACAAGCACAAGACATTTGACAGAGGAAAAAATTACAAAGCAAAACGATTAATATCCTTTAATATCAGTAGCTTATGTGTTGCGTGGGTTGGGAAAAATAATTACATTAGAATGGATGAAAAAAACCGTATAAATGGTTATTTTGAAAAAATACAAAGAAGTCAGCGATATTAATGGTATGACATAGATCCTGTTTTACCGTCATGCCAGGGATTTAATATTGTAAATTACAGTAGTTAATCCTGCAAAGTCATCCTTCCACAGAATATGTTTTTTTAAGCACATACTCCATGTATAAGATTTATAAAATAGAAGACTCTGGAGCAACCCTGGCTACCCGGTCAGTCAAAAGCATCAGCGTTTACCTTCAAAGAACTGAAAAGAGATGACAAGGAGATTTTGATCAGGCTAATGCCTGCCCAGCCTAAGCACCGAAAACAGCCGTACTCAGGAGAAACGATATCGCTAAAATACTTTACCCTGTTTTACTTACCAACTTGTGTTGAACGAAACGGCGAACCAGAACATGATGTTAATCATATACAGATATTCGTCATTCCACTTATTGAAAGATAACGTTGATAAATAATTATGCAAAAAAAACCGCCTATTCAGACGGTTTTGAAATCATTTATCTTCCGCGCGGACAAGTAGTTTCCATGTGTTGGAATGCCCTGGTTTCGCACAATTAGAACATGGGGGGAACTTTGAACAATTGCGGTTAATAACATCTTCAAATCCACAGGAATCACACTTATAAATTCCAGGATAGAGAGGTTCTTCACTGATATTCTTTACTTCTTTGTATTTAGCCTGGTTTGATGAAAGCTTAACTTTTTTCGAACTGGCGTACCATGCCATGAGAGCACCTTTATATTATTAAGAGCAATATTACCCACTGCCTATATAGGGTTATATTCTCATAAATTAAACCCCCGTGGCGGCTTTATGCCAATAATTAAGAATTATCATCATTTGTCTGATAACTTTGCTGTGCAACCACCCTGCCCCGGGTCGATGTCACCACTCAATGCCTGGAACGGCTTCCTGTCTGAAGACTTTACAACATCGATTTCAGGCGCCGGTACCATCGAGGACGACACACTGGCATGCCTGCTGCGTCTTAAAGAAAAGTACTTCCGTTTTCTGTAATTTACGGCAACCTGGTTGCTACACTTCTCCTGGGGAAGAGACCACAATATACAGTATCCTGAACCCGCAGGGCTGCTATATGTGGTACAAAAAGGATCCTTAACGGATCCTTTTGCGATCGTACGACATAAGTTTATGTTTCCGCTTTATGGTATATTACCTTTTAACGGAAATCTGATGATCCTGCTGCTGCGAGTTTTTCCTGTAGCGGTGCGGCTTGTAACAGGCGAAAATAGACTCAGATTATTACCAGATTGCGCTACGTGAATTTTTTCTGTTTTTCAGGGGTAATTGACAGCAGATTTTACGTAGCGCATCCTGTTTTGTGAGGTGTCATGTCCCTGCCTTCTGTCACTCTTTATCCATCAGATACGCCAGACCGGCTATCTGCAGGTCCGGATTATGGTCGCGCTTTATCTCTGCGCCGTATGGCCATGCATTATACGGAGCTCCCCCGTTATCTGCTTGCACCTGAAATTGCAGCTCTGCTTCATTATATTCCCGACTGGGTTCAGCATGGTCTGATCAATACCCTCTGGAATACGGGTGCCCGCATCAACGAAGCACTGGCATTAAGAAGGCGGGATTTTCGGCTCAACGATACTGTTCCACATGTTGTGATCCGCACGGCCAAACAACGCCGAAGCAGTGGTGGTCGCCCCGCAAAAGGAAAATCGGCCAATCGTGTTGTCCCTCTTTCCGATGTTGCATATGTCACTGAAATGAGGAATCTTTTTGCCAGTACAAAGGAAAAATTTGAAATTGATTCAGTGACAGGGGAAAAGCGTGCACTTCCGGTCTGGAACATTACCGATCGCACGGTGAGAAACTGGCTGAAGGCTGCCACCGACCGGGCAGAACGTGACAATATCAGAATGTCGATTGAGGTATCCCCTCATACCTTCCGGCACAGTTTTGCCATGCAGTTACTGTACGCTCATACACCACCCAAAGTACTTCAGTCATTAATGGGTCATGAGAAATTTGAAAGTACTGAAATTTATACAAAAGTTTTTGCTCTGGATGTTGCGGCAAGTCAGAACGTGACATTCAGCATGCCTGTTGCAATGGCACTCAAGCTACTTAACCAGCCAGGCTGACCTGATAAAGTATCTAAAAAACGGTACAAAAAGGTATTCTCAATAGATTCATCCTGCTTCTGCACCACTTCAACACCTGAAGAAAAGCAAAAAAAGTTGAAGCAGGATCGTCCACCCTCATTTTCAGTGCCGGCGTCACTCTCCCCCTTACCTGTGAAGTAAAAATTCTCCCATCTGTGAAAACTCAGGAATGACAGAGGAAATCTTTCACGTGACCAGGCGATTCATGGTTTGTTTTTAATCTAAGATGAGAGCCCTCTCTTGAGCATCATCTGAAACATTAAACCATCCTAAAATTATGGTTTTAACTATCAGTTAAAAGTATCGTCTGTTTATATGATTAAGGGAGGATTGTTTGCCACGATAATGATACTTAGCTATAGTAATGATTTAAATAAGATAAAAATCCATTCCTATGAAATTCGTCATTTGTACAAGCATTATTTTTACATCTGGTGACGGCGTTCTCAGGAATACTGAGCTGCCGGGCACAGAAGTTACCCTGACGACTACTGCTTGCCGAGTTTTTGTCTATCTGCTTGATAACGCAGGTAAAGAAATCTCCCGGGATGAATTGCTTGATGCCATCTGGACACAGTACGGACTTGCTCCATCTGAAAACTCACTCAATCAGTACATTTCTATTATCAGGCGAGGTCTTGCAGAAGTCGGTTCCCAAAGTGAAATTATTCACACTATACCCAAAAAAGGATTCATCATTGAAAAGGAGTTAATTACAAAGCATGCAGTAGCGTATTATGAAAAGAACAGAGGGTTATCGATTCATTACGGTGTGCTGAACATTATCACTGCTGTTCTGGTCCTCATTTCAGTTATCATTTTCGTTCATTCAAATTTCACTGAAAATAAAGAAGATAACATCAACTCTCTCTTCGAAGTTGATATGATTGATGGCTGTGAAGTGTTATCCCTTCAGAAAATTAGCGAAGGAGATTATCGTAACATTAAACCTGAGATTATCAGACTTACATCTAGAGAAAGTGGTGAACTGGTGTGCGAGAAGGACGCATTTTATTTATTTGCTAATGAAAAAGGGTTTACAAAAAACAATTATGGACGATTTTTCTTAAGTAGATGTATCAAAATTAACGGGACGGTACAGAATTGTGATTCATTTTATCAAAATAAAAAATAGTCTTTCCTTGCTTTTGTTTGCTGGAGCCGTGATTTTTTTAGTCTTAACGATTATGCTTAGGTTTAAGACTGATTACAAAATTCCTGCTGAAGGAATGAACTGTACTGCTAATGTACATTATATTCTCGGGGAAGGAAATGAATACCGTGGAGACGTGAGATTCTCTTACGATGCTCATGGGCGCGGACTGTTCGCATATTCAGGTCAGGTTTTCAAAAATTCCATCAAGGATAGCACATTATTAAGAATACTGTACTTCGATATCGCATTTGAAAATAATGATTATTTTCAAATTTCTAATTTTGATATCAAAAAAAACATAAATGATACAATGGACGACGCATCATTCCATAAACAAATATTTGACTTATCATCTGGACCTCGCAGATTAAAAATACGTAAGCTAACAAATACAAGTTACATTATGGGGAATGTATTTTCGCCTGTTATGATATGCATAACTGATGGATAATCGCACCATATTAGTTACGTACTGATCTGACTAAACGGTACTTTAGTTAACAACCGAAATAAACATCACGTCAATGAGTTCCAGTGAAGAATCAACAGATGTCATGTTAAACACCTCGTAACAATGGTATGACACCATCTTACGTTAATAGCATACATCGATGTAAAGATACCTGGTAGAGAAGTTACACCATGTAGATGATTATTTCATAAATTTTTATAAAATAGCTTATTTCTCTATTTATGACGTTTTTTACGTTATAAATTGCCGCAGAATGAAATTTCAATAAAATCACTCCCATAATTTACACCATGAGGAGCGGATGATGATTAATCTTTGCGGAAGGATGCAGGCACAGCAAAAAGACCTGGTTGCATTAACCACCAGGGCGTCCAGCCAGTTAAAACTCGAGAGCATTCTGAGCTATCTGAGAGGAAAAGGAGATACTGGTGCAACAACACGTGAAATATCAGACCACTGTGATCTATCTGTTTATTCCGCCAGAAACTGGCTGTTGAAACTGGAGGAGAAACACTATGTGATATTAGTTAGTGACAGTATTCGCAGCAGTAAATGGAAAATTGTTAGCTAATTAAAAGGTTACAGAAATCATAAGCTCATGCATTGACATACCGAAACGAGAACCATGCCTTTGCAGTAATACTGCGAACAATATCGCTGCGATTATTCATGCCGAGAGGAGCATTGTCCACAGTAGCAATGCTTCTTTCATTATTGATAATTAATCTCAGTAAAGTATAACGAACCATGCGACGAAAGTTAATATTTTCTGATGTGGTCATTTCATCACTGTGAATCTTCATGCGTGAGATTGGCTCACCTTTATTACAATGCAAACACAATGTTTGTCCTCAATGCCTTCCATCAGAATGGCTAATTGAGCGAATGAAATTATAAAACAGTATCTTCTGATATACTTCCTCCCAGTTACTCTCCCCGCGTAAAATTACTTCAAGAAATATTTCGGCATAACACAATAAAACCTAACCCCTGATTAAAATCATCAGTCAGAGATACACCCGTGTCTTTCTATTATTACTCTCTTCTCATAATGACCGCCATTTAGCATTCAATAAGACACATTATACGAATAATTATCATAATAATGAAAAAATTAAATTGCCAGGATGCTCATGATAAAAATACAAGAGAGAACAGAATCTACATTTCAGATAGATTTTGACTGAACTATCGTCGGCACTGAAAGTGCATCTTAGATATATTAAAAACTCTTTTAATGAATCCAATATCATTGAACGTTTACTGGAGAAGTGAATAAACGAGATCTTCATGCAGGTATACTGGACGGAGGAAAAGGTGACGATATTGGGTAAGCCCAGGCTTGGTTTTCTCACACGGCATCCGGAATCAACCATTGCCACGCCTGTAACGGTCAACAAAAACTGACCACCGCGTTAGCGTTTTCCAGTATCGATTTTCTGATTCGTTTGGTGGCAACCTGATCCTACCCACGTAATATGGACACAACCCTAAGCGAGGTTCTGGTTTTCAAACTGTTCCGGACTGAGACCGCCACAGGCACTGTGACGACGCCACCGGTTGTAATCGCATTCGATATAATTAAACACCGCTGTCCGCATTATTTCCCGGCTGGCAAAGTCCTCTCCGTGGATACATTCCACTTTCAGAGTGTGGAAGAAGCTTTCCGCGCAGGCATTGTCGTAACAACAGCTTCTCACGCTCATACTGTCCCGCAGATTATGGCGTTTCAGTAAGCTCTGGAAATACATTGAACAGTACTGACCGCCGCAGTCGCTATGCGACGATGACGTTTTCCGGGCGTTTACGCCGCCACAGCACCATCTGTAACGCATCGCAGGCAAGTTGTGCCGTCATCCGCGAGGACATCGACCAGCCAATGACTGACCGCGACCACAGGTCGATAACCACGGCCAGATATAGCCAGCCTTCAGCGGTGCGAAGATACGTAATGTCACCCACCCACTTGTGATTCGGGCCGCTGGCGAAAAAGTCCTGCTTCAACAGTTTCTCTGATACTGGCAGACCATGCTCGCGGTAACTGACCGGGCTGAACCGGCGCGAGGCTTTCGCCCGCAGTTCCTGCCGGCGCAGGCTGGCAGCCACGGTTTTTATGTTATACACCAGTCCCTGAGCACGAACCTCGTCCATCAGGCGTGGCGCACCATAGCGCTATTTTGCGTCACTGAATGCCTTCCGGACGACGTTATCACAGACAAGTCGGAACTGCTGACGCCGGTTTATCTGATGACGACGCTGATGCCAGACGTACCAGCCGCTACGGGCAACCTGAAGTACACGGCACATGGCTTTGATACTAAACTCAGCCTGATGTTTTTCGATGAAGACATACTTCATTTCAGGCGCTTCGCGAAGTATGTCGCGGCCTTTTGGAGAATGGCCAGTTCCTCATCCCGTTCTGCCAGTTGACGCTTCAGACTGGCAATCTCAGCGGATATCTCCTGTTCGCGTTCAGAAGAAGAGTGCTGATTTTGCTGTTTACTTCGCCAGTTGTAGAGCTGTGATTCATACAGACTAAGTTCGCGGGCAGCTGCGGCCACACCAATACGTTCAGCCAGTTTCAGTGCTCCGTGACGAAATTCAGGCGTGTGCTGCTTGCGTGGCTTTTTGGTAGTCGATACAGGCTTTGTCATGAGAGTCACCTCTGGTTGAGAGTTTACTCACTTAGTCGCGTGTCAACTATCGCTGGGTAAGAACAACCCACCATTATATTCGTGGGGCCTGAGTGCGCTGTTATATCCAACGATATAGTCCGTTATGGCATGAGTAGCCTCGCTGAAGCTTACGTAATCTGTTACTGGCACCCATTCGTTTTTCAGACTCCGGAAGAAGCGTCTAATGGGCTATTATCCCAACAGTTTCCACGCCGGCTCATACTTTGTCTGATACGGTAGCGCCACAGTAACAGCCGGAACTGCCTGCTCGTATAATGACTGCCCTCTTCGCTGTGGAAAATCACTCCTGCGGGCTTACCCCGAGTTTCCCATGCCATTTCCAGTGCTTTCATGGTGAGTCTACTGTCCGGCGAGAACGACATTTCCCAGCCCACTGGCTTTCCTGCAAACATATCGAGAACAACAGCGAGGTATGCCCGGCGTTTGCCTGTCCAGATATAGGTCACATTACCGCATCACCTAAATCGCCACGGATAATCTAGACACTTCCGAGCCAAAAATGACTCTGAGGTGTCTGTTAAACCTGTGGCGACTCAGTTAGAGTCATAAAACGATCGCAGGATGTAATGCGTATTTGCCACATCAGGAGTTAGAAAGGAGCAAACTATGGATTATAAACCTGAGCACGGAAATATTGATAACATTGAACTGGCTGTCAGTGATATTGAGCGCTCTAAAGCATTCTATGGACAGGTTTTCGGCTGGAAATTCAAAACCTATGGTCCTCGCTATTGTGAGTTCAGCGATGGTCGCCTGTTCGGGGGACTAACAACACTCAGTGAGGTCAGATTATCAGCGGGACCGCTCATTATTATTTATACAGATAATCTTCAGGAGACTCTTAAGGCTGTAAGATCTGCGGGCGCCACGATTATATAACCAATATTTTCTTTTCCTGGCGGCCGCATGTTTCATTTTATCGATCCGGATGGCTATGAGCTCGCTGTCTGGTCGGATGATGAAGTGCAGTAGAAATTTATCCGGCAGGCCATGTCACTAAGTATGAAAACATGTATCGATCCACGCTTGCACAGATGCGCAGGCTGAACTGCGCTTTATGGAAATGTCTATAAAACCCCAAGCGGTTAGCAGCCCTGTGCCTGGTACCGACATAGCAAATTCTACGATACGCTAATTAAGGTGACCTGCTTCTCATTGATTAAGACAGTCATGTGGTTTTTGGAGTTGCGAACTTCCGCTGTTCGCTCATAGCTGCCCGTCATGCCAGCTCAAAAAACAGGCTTAACGTAGGATATTTTACGTTTTCCAGGCGGACCCCAATTTTGTCGACTACAGCTGGGATGATTCGCGTTTAAATTCAGAACTGAATTTTCTTCTTTCACTGGAGCGGCTTTACTGTCTGAAGTGTTCATAGGACCTCTTCTCAGGTGGCCAAATTCATTGTGTCACTAAAGAGCATGGAAGTGCCGTATGAGGGTAATTCACTGCGGATGGATGCTACCAAATCATCAAAAAGAGTGTTCAGAAGCTCAGGGCCGAAGTTATGATGCGAGACACCTGATTTAGAAGAATTAGAGGCAATGTATAAATGTCCTGTCAAAACACATTGCCAGCAGGCTTGCAGCTTTATTTTAATAAACAACCTAAATGTTTCCAAAAACTGATAAGACGTTCGGATAACATTAACTTCTCTGCCTTCAGGACATTCACGATCAGCGTAACTGGGCACATATTCATTCAGTATTTCGAAATTCGCAAGATTTATAACATAACAACTCAAAAATCATTGCAATTATCACACTATCTATATTTCTAGATGTTACAAATTTGAAGGCGCTATCATGCAATTAATTTAAAACGGCGTCAGGAGATTAAAACATCACCTTTCTTTAAGAATGCGACATTTAGTTCCAGCGCTACCGTTTTTGAACATTTAATATACTATTTTTGTCAGGGATAACTCTATAAATATTTAAAATAGTAGAATTTAATTTTTTTATTAGTAAATTTACTCATAAAATTACATAGTTATGGGCTGGGTTGTTTTTATGATCATTATCAATGACTTACATTAAGATGGTGCGTAATGTATCCGCAACAACTGATACATTTTTCCCCCGTTGAAAAGGTATGGTGTGCTTTAATGCAAGATGAGACTGAACAGCTAAAGCTTATGGTAATTGATTGTCTGGCGTGTCCTTCTACAGGTACAATGTTTATGTTGGTCTACTCTGAAAAAAACAGGAAGTATGTTATCTGGTTTACTTCAGATAAATTACCATTACCCGGAGAATCAATCGAAATAAAAAATGGAAAAGTTTTTATAGATGGTGTTCATGAACTCTTCAATGTAATGCAGATTAGCTATATGGAACCTGGTGTCTGGAAGTTTATAGAAAAAGGTATCACCTGCCCGGGTAGAAAAGCGTTACATCCCGAATTTTGTACCTTAGAACATCGATGTAATTTTAGAAAATGCCCGTATGGTGTACAAAAATACAAGTCGAGTCTAATTATGGCTCAGTAGTCAACATATTTATTATTCTAAATATAAACCATACCATCGTGATATTTAATGGCCTCAGTGAGGCCAATAACGCCAGAAGGTTGATTAAAAATCGTGGTCCGAGCTGATAATACGTACGCGCCAGAGTTCCAGGAACCTCCCATCCAGGCTGGACAAACCGTTTTCATCTACTGGCATAGCGACTTCTGCTTCGCCATGTAACCCAAGGTTTATGAGAACGCCTCGTAGCAAGGAGGTATAGTTTGCAAGTTTTAGCGTAATGTTTTTATTTTCGATATCTGTATCTTCAAGCAATGTTCCATCCGTTTTATAACGACTTAGCGCGATACTTATTTCTTCATTATCATTTATTTTTCTGTCCCCAGAATACAGGATATGATAAGTGATATTGTCATCAGTCCTTTTGATGTTCGACTTCTTAGTAAATTTTTTTAACCACTTAGCATCTTTGTTTGCTTCTGTGTTTAACCATCGTTCACGCGAGTCATTGATTCGCAAATTAGCAGATGCAAGCAAATTTTCGAATTCCTCTCCCTGTAGACGTTTACCATCTTGCATAGCTTCATTTATACCGTAAAGAAAAGCGCTACGTTCGATGGAAGCTCCCTGTTTTTCATGCACATCAAGGATGTGACTTAAACTGTAACCTGCCGCCATTCCTGCGGCGAAATCTTCACGCTCACTTTGTTTAACAGGTAAGGATGGGGACTGAAGTTCTTTAAGCCGGCGTTGAACGCTTTCCAGGGTATGTTGCTGCTGGCTATAATTATCTTTCGCATGTTCAACGTCTTTCGATAATGCTGAATTCGATTCTTTCAGATTCGCAATAAGAGCATGTATTTTTTTCTCTTCTGGCGTCGCTTTAACCGTTTTGACAACCTCTTTCAACCACAAACCAAATTGTGATGCATATATTTTAACATTTTCATCAGTTAATACTTTTGGTTCATCGATAATGGTTTTGTTTTCATTTTGAGGTTTTGCAATAACTTCGCGACTATCATCTTTATTTTTCTGTTGTTTTTTTTCTGTTGGCGTAAACTTTTTTTGTTCGTTAGTATTTTGAGGGACTTGCTTAGTTTCACTCTTTTTTTTCTGTTTTTTTACATTTGAAACCTGAGGCTTCTTAGCTTCACTTGTAGTGTTTTTTTTTTGATCCTGCATTTTCCTCTGAGACTCATTAATGTTTGTTTCTTTACTTTTAACTGATGAGTTACGCTGCTCCCAGTCATTAGCAAATGACCACATATCTTCAGCAAAAGCCTTGTGACTTGCGGTAGAAAACAGGGTAACGGTAAGAAAGAATGCAAATGCATCAACCTTTTTCACATTAAACTCCTGGTTTGTTCGAAAGCCCTTTCAAGGTTTCAGCACGAATATCTGAGCATATACTGATTGTAGAGAACCGATAGAGTGAATCTATTGCTCCTTGAGTAGCAGTATTAACCGAGCCTCTGACGTGGGAATAATCAGCAGCACCTTTCATCATTTGAGTAAAGCGTGCATGTAAATCTGCATATTTAGCTGGATCTACCTGCTTCAACACATCAAGTTCGCTTTCACAATTTTTTAAATCATCGTAATCATTACTCTGATTGTTCGATTTTTCTTCTGAAATTATCTTATCTTTTGTGTAATCATCTTTCGAATCCATGGATGAACAACTCGTTGTAAGACATGACATTAAAAAAACCATTGCATACTTATTCATTTTTGACCTATTTTGATAAATTATTTAGTTAAAATATGTTCTCACATATTTCAATAGTGAAATGTTACTCGTTACGTTAAGCTTTCTCATGACTGACCTTTTATAACGGCTCACTGTTTTTATGGAGCATGACATCTGGCATGAAAGCGAACTGATGGTCGCTCCATTAGCCAAACCCATAGCAACGCGATTCTCCTTTAAAGTGATCTTAGATAAATGACAATTGTTGCAGCAAAATGCTTTACGTCTCTTATTGTGTGTACTACGCTGTACTAGTAATGAACCAATACAGTTCTTAATGACTTCCTTTATATTCAAGTTTTTATTTTCAACTTTTGCATAACTTAAGACATGTGGACACGTGAATGTCGGATAATTAGAGTCATCGTGAATATGAATAAAACGCTTATTGGAAGCATTAAATCTATGATAAGGATTTGATATCATCTTATTACAACTAAAGTGACTTTTAATGGTAGAATCGTCAAATATGACAATATCTGCATCCAGGGGATAAGTAACAAACTGGATATCTAAATTATCACAAAAATCGACTCTCCCTACTAATTCGGAAGCATTTATCATCCCATTTATCAGGAAATTATTTGTGCTATCAATAAAAATTGATATTTTATTATGTGATCTGGTCAGTAATGCTATATAAAACTCATACGCTCTAAGATATATCTCTTCAGGAACATCTATCTCAAGAACGATTTCTGGCCAAAAGAATCCTTGCCCCATTCGTGCTTCAGTTTTTGACAAAATCGAGAAATCATCAGTAGTTTCAATCCCTTCAACAAGAACCGCACGATAGATAGGTAAAACTTCATTTATAAAGTCATTGAAGAGTTTCTTATTTCTTATCACTTTTTTATCGATTTTGATACCATCACACTCAATTTTATTCAAGTAGATAAAGCTAAGCATGCTCTCATCAACATCATCCATCCAAACTTCGAACCCAGCCTCGCGAAGTCGTTTGATACCAGTTTTAACCTGATGAAGTTGTGGTAATTTCAAATGAAGAAGCTTAATAGTGTCTTGCAACTCAAATGTGATTTTTTTTCCATCGCAATGACTAATAATAGCAGATATCAAGTCAGTATTTAAAAAGACAGTAAAAGGAAGATTCATCCATAAACAAACACTATTTGCCTTGATGACAGCTATCTGCCAGAACGTGTATGAAACCAGTAATTCATCAGTTAAAGACGAGAAAAAGACTTCAGGATCCAGGTCCTTCAATGAAGTAAGTACTTCATACCCGATGACATTTCCATTCTCGACAACAACCAAAGGTTGTAGTCGCAGCCCTGTAATGTGCTCTAAAGGAGATGTCATTTTTTTTGTCATAATATCATTCATCGGCTTACGAACGCACTTCCATTGAATTGAGTCTGGCTTTAAATTAAGTATTACACATGCTCTGATTTGCAGAAATATAATACCCGTGTTGCATCATTAAAAATATAATGAAGCGCATGCGCACAAACAACGATTAATTCATGATATCCCCATCAAACTAGCGATACATCTCACCTGTTAAGTGTAATAAGACAAAGTTTCCACGATATAAAACTCTGCATTCTTTAATCAGTAACGCATTAATTTTTTATTAGACGCATCCAAAATTAACAAAAACACAACACCCGATCGTTGTTATTCACAGCGTTATTAACATAAAAGACAGCATTTAATGACATATTGAAAAATATACTTTTTATTATTAACTTGAAAATTAATCAATCTGCACAATATTATGATAGCATTCGCATGATGCTACTAGTAATAAACCACACCTGCATACACAGAATTATATGTTGTTGCCAAATCACTCAGTAAGGGTAATTTAATGAATTATATAATCGAAGAGTCATTATTTTACCGTACTGTTGATGGTACTATGTGGGAGATCGACAATCCGGAAAATAAAGTTGTGCTAAACGTCTCCACAAATCGTTTACTGATGACACTCTTGAATCACCAGGGTGTAATATTGGAACGTGATAAAATATTAAAAATCGTGTGGGAAGAATACGGGCTTAATGCATCCAATAACACACTTAATCAATATATATCGATGCTAAGAAAGATTTTTGTCTCCTTCAACGTCAATTCCGAAGTCATCAAAACCATACCAAAAACAGGTTTTATTTTTAATAACGAGATATCTATAAAAATCGTTAAAAATAAGGACACAAGCGTTCTTGACTTAACGAAAGAATTAAGCATTCTAAAAAAGAATAAATTTTCGGCACGCAATCATTCAATATTTATTTTGATTCTTGTGTTAATAATACTGATGTTAGCATCGTTCCAATTCAATCCAAAGAGCGAAACCTCATCTTCACTTATCTATAACTACAACGGATGTCCTGTGTATAACATAAAGTTGTACAAACATGACTCATTGATCCCCACCATAAAAATTATTAATGACGTAATCTCTTCGTCAAAAATGCAATGTGACGTGTCCGGATTTTTTCTCATACACGTTGATGCTCACGTTATAAACTACGCGAAAGGGAAGGTTTTTCTTTCTTATTGTATGAGAGACGATAAACAACACTATCAATGTAGAGATTATTTAACTAATGACTGGAAGCAAGAACATGATTAAAATGAAAATTATAATCATGATGTCGGTTTTATTAATTTTATTTATGGCTTGTTTTTTTATTTCTGTCAATCAAAACAATAAGTTAAATTTTTCATGTTCATCATATTATGAACAAAAAGTTCTTGATAATCAATTCATGATGATTACAAATAACATTATTACATTCTCTAAAGATGGTAGTGGGAGTCTTTCGATGGATGGAGTTGTTACTCATTTTGATTTGACTTATAAAGTGCGGAGAGACTATCACTTCAAGTACACACATAAAAATAATAACATTTATCAACTTTTTGATATTGAGGTTTTAACTGCAGGGCAAGATAATACACATCAGTCATTACTCGATCAAAATTTTTTCTCTGTACAACGAACTTCTCCACACACTATTTACATAGGCACACTGGATATTCTTGATAAGGCTCATATAATTGGGGGATTATACGCACCGGCGTTTGTATGTATTTCTGAATAATTTCTGTGTTTTTAAAGGTATAAGAATACGTTGTCAATTTATTATTTCGCTTTTATACTCAAAGAACAAAGAAGAAGATTTTATACCCATAAAGATTAAACTTTTACGACTTATAAGTCATTATTGCCTGATATGCTGATTGTGTCATTCAGCACTTTTATTTCCCGTAATTCAATTACACAGAACAGGCAATTGATGCAGCGCCAATAGTTCTAAGCGCATTCAAAACTTCCTCATAAATGCCAGATAAGTAAAGCATGAGGTTATGTAGTGCGGGTTCGCCGCGGGTTTTAACAGACATCTCGGATGTCTTTCATGGACTGATCTCACTACAGTAGATATATCCTGTCTTCATTATAAGGTCAGTTAAAGTCTTCCGGGCTTACGCCGCCGAGGTAACTGTGACACTATGCCCGGTTGTTGAACATTCCGGTTTGTCTCCTCCCCCACCCTAAGGGTGAGGATTTCCCCTTTAACACAACCTGCCTTAGCCATATTAAGCAGCTTTATGGTTTTCAATCGTTCCGTAGGCTAACACCGCCAGCCCCGCAGCGTTTACATTCTTCGCGGCATTTACGTCAAGACCGCCAAAGACGCCGCTGGACGGTACTTTGTATCATGCCTCTGCGAGTTTTAACCTGTATCACTGCCGGTCACCGCTAAATATGCGAAGCGTCTGGCACTACTCCAGCGCCGTCTAAGCAAAAAGACCAAGCCTCGAAAAACCGATCCATAGCCCGCATCCACGCGTAAATTGCCGATTGTCGTCTGGATAACTTGCATAAGTTGTCCCGCACACTGATTAACGAAAACCAGGTTGTTTGCGCTGAATCCCTTGCAGTGAAGAATATGATCCGCAACCCGAAACGAGCCAAAGCGATAGCAGACGCGAGATGGGGGTGAGTTAGTGCGCCAGCTTGAATAAAAAGGTGAATGGGCGGGGCGTAACGTCGTCAGAATTAACCGCTTTTTCCCGTCCTCAAAGCGTTACCATTGGTGCGGGTATATCTATAAAGCATTGCCACAAGGCCTGGAGAAATGTCACTGCCCCGAATGCGGTGCAGACCATGACCGTGACATTAGCGCGGCACGAAATATAAAAGCGGTTGGGCTGACCACGTTCGCTTGTGGAGAGTCTTTAAATCGTGACTGCTCCCCGCGTAAACGGCGAGGTTTCCCACTTCTTAGGCTGCAACTGGCATAGAGCCAGACTTACGCAAGCCTCGATGGGCTTTGACGACGTGACCCGCCGCCATTAATTCTGTTATGCCCTTGTGCTGTATGTTGATCGCCGCGTTGATATCGCGGTCATGTTCAGCATTACAGCCAGGGCAAGTCCATTCGCGCACTTTGAGCAGCATTTCTGGCATCTTGTGACCGCAACAATGGCAGGTTTTCGAGCTGGCGAACCACTGATCTAGTTTGACCAGGTGGACGCCCGCCGACTCCGCTTTGTACGCGAGTTTAGCCACAAATCCTGACCATGCCGCATCCCCGATATAACGGGCAAGGCGACGGTTTTTCATCATATTTGCTGATTTAAGCGTTTCCACAATCACCGCTTGGTTTTCGTCGATAATTTGTCTGGAAAGTTTGCGCTGAAAGTCAGCGCGGGCATTGGCTACCCGTTCGTGTTGTGCGGCAAGGCGCAAGCGAGCCTTGCGACGGTTTGCGCTCCCCAGCTTCTTACGGGATAGCGACTTGCTGTCACGGCGTAAGCGGCGGTATGCGTTGACCAGATGGCGGGGATTCGCCTCCTTGCCGCCGTAATTGCCAATCAGGTAGTGAGATAACCCCAAATCATAGCCCGCCACGCGGGTAATAAAGGTCGGCTTTGCAGCCGCTTCCTGCCCATCGTCTGCGAGGATTGAGGCGTAGTATTTTCCCGCCGCGTTGCGGGAGATCGTAATGCTCGAAACTTTGCCTACGATCTCCCGGTGAATATTTGCCCGGATAGCGGGGATTTTCGGCAACTGGATAGCGTCAGTTAGTACCCTCCCGTTGGGATGATAGCTGGATTGCTTGCCATGTTTGCTTTTAAAGACGGGGAATCTGGCTTTGAGCTTTTTGTTAAAGAAGTTGGCAAATGCCTTATCCAGATTGATCACCGCCTGCTGTAGCGCCAGTGAGTCATATTCTTTGAGCCAGCTATAGCGGCGTGACTTTTTCGCCACTGCCAGCAAGGGCTTAATATCGCGCGTTGGCTTGAGGGAAACGCCGTGGCGCTTGTACATGTGGCGGCTGATATGAAGGGCTTTATTGTACGCAAAACGCACTGCGCCGAACTGCGCATTTAAAAATGCGGCTTGCTCTGCGTCGGGGTAAATGCGTACTTTGGTAGCTCTTTTCATTTTCAGTGCTCAGGCATAGAATTCGCACAATGTAGGGTTTAGTTCGAGGTTATGCAAGTGAGTGTACACGACAAGGCGTTTGAGGGTTATCTCTCACGTCGCCATAGTGTCAGCAAACTGGTTGTGCATCTGATATTTACGACAAAGTATCGCCGTAAGGTTTTCGACGGCATGATGATCCAGCAGATACGTGAAGCTTTTCAAAGTGCAGCGGAAAAGCTGGAAATTGAGATTCTGGAAATGGACGGCGAAGCGGATCATGTCCATGTATTGATAGCGTACCCGCCGAAACTGTCTATCAGCGTGCTGGTGAATAATTTGAAATCGGTCAGTAGCCGCCGGGTGCGCATCCTGAATACGAATTTACGCAAGGTGAGTAAAAGCGGGGTGCTCTGGTCACGCTCCTATTTCGCCTGTAGTACTGGCGGCGCAACAATAGAAACATTGAAAGCTTATGTTGCCTCGCAGAAAACCTCTGATTAGCTCCCCTTATATCCCCGCCCGATTGGGCGAGGGTTTACGGGGCATACGCTAAACCGCTTAACGCGGCTTAGGTTCGACCCCGCGAAACAAGAATCCCCTTCCTTTAGAGAGGGAAGTATCAATTGGTTTAACATCATGTGCTTAGTCAAGGTCACCACTGGAAAACCTGCATTCATCTGTGACAAATCGCCCTCATTATTTTTTTTTGATTATCTATGGAAGTAGGTCTGTTTCCTGTAATACATTTGCAACATATGCCAATTGTGACAAATCACCCTCAGCATCTGTAATGCGATACTTTCTGCTTTAAGGGAGCTTGTTGCCTCCTAAAACGTTTATGTTCCATAGCCACAAAGACTCACATCAACGCAGTTTGTTCATATCTGTGACAAATCACCCTCCCATTCATCGTCTTTGTCAGCACACATTGTGCCTACATAACGACACGGTATAAGACGTCCTGCAACTATCAAGTGTGACAAAGGACCCTCAAATTAAACCATCATATCGAGAGATTGATATGCATAAATACGATATAAATGACTTACCTACTGAACCAGGCCTTATAAAGGAAAAAGAAAAACAATTACGTTACAACTTCCCTCGATTATAGGTTTCTGTCAACGCAAGTGTGACAAATCACCCTCAAACTGAAGATGTGCATTCTCGTATTATTTCGTTGATATTTAAGAAAAAATGATAATAAGATGTGAGTAATCAGATTCAAATTTCTAGAGAGATGATGTGATACACCAGACTCTAGTACTAAGATAACGTGGTTTTCACTTACGGCAGAACACGTTGATCGTCGAAATAGCTGAACACAATATGTGTGGTCTGGCGCCCCTTCTTTTTCTCAATGTAAGTGACTTCCATTGGTGTTCTCGTATTGATTTCTTCGATAACTGGAAGGAGGAAGCGGCGGCGGAAATCAGGCATGCGCAGATAACTTTGAGGCAACTGATATCGCTCCATTATCCATTCGATTGTCAGTGATAACACGCCGGAGCCATCTGGCTTACGATACTGACACAGTGATTCATAGAGGCGTAAAGCATAAGGATTTGTGATTTCCTTTGTTTCACTTAACCTGAATTGCGTAAAGCGATTTTGCAAACCGATAAAATATGGAATTAGGAAAGGATTAATGTACACGCTGTATACACCCCTGGCAGGGCTATAGGCCCTTTTAATGAACCAAGGAAAGGACTCATAGCCTTTCTCCTCTCCGTCGTCTTCTTCTGGGCGATAAACCGTGATTTCTTTACCTGCGAACCCCTTGAGGGCATGACGGATATCTTTACTAGCTTCTGCAGAGGTTAAACCAAAGGTCTTAGCGTAATGTGAAACCTGAATTTCACATTTCCCACCATGCTCATCCTGCGTACCGTCATATCCCCTTATTTGTTCTACAAAGAGGTATAGCATTCTTTTTTGATCGCGGGTCAGACTGTATGCCGCTTCAGTCAATTCGTTAGACTGAACAATACGTGGACTGTTTTTGCGTCGCCTAGCATTTATCAGAGGTACATCGGTCATCCTGCTGCCTATAGAAGTGTGACAAACTTAAAGGTTGTCACTGAATAATATCTCTGTCAATAAGCTTGTGGTTAAGAAGGAAATCCAAGTGCAATTTGTCACAGATCTAAGGGCAAATTGTCACCTGAAACAGCATTGAAAGAGGGCAGATTGTCACACATAGAGTGCAAATTGTCACAGTAAAGCAGCTGAAACGCTTGGTACCAAAGGGCTGACGATACCCCTAAAAAGATCTATAAAAAGATCTATAAAAAAGATCTTTAAAAATAGCTGTGTATATGTGGATAAAAGCGTACGCAGTTATATCGGCTTCACGACCTTGCGCTTACTCGCCTGTTCGCGGGCTTAAGCCCGGTCACAGGTCTGTGTCGAGCGCTACTAGCCTCTTAACATCAAGGTATTGGATGTAGCGAATTATTGTTTTGTTCATATCCTCCGCGCCCTGAAGGACGTGGATTCCTGCTACGTTCAGGCTGTCGCCTGAATCATTTCATTAGGTACCGCTAACGGGCAGCCTGACTGCACCATTCCTCCACTGGCAAGCTTGGCGTGTCCCGCCGATAAAATATTACGAGCGCCATTTACATCAGCTTTTGCTATATGACTACAGTATGCGCAACGCTGACAACCACGCCAGAGCTGCTTGTATTCAAGCTGGCGGCGTAATTCATACTAGCCCTGATCCAGTATCGATGGCTTTGCCCGTATATTGCGTCCCGGCTGCTTGAATGTACCGCTGCGAACATGGACATGTTAATACCTTTAAATACTTAATGACGATCATTGCGTGGTTTTTGCAATGGTCGTTGTGACTTCGGGAAGATAGTCTCTGTAGATGTTTGCGATACAGGAATGCAGTAACTGAATTTTGCGTTTCTGCTTCTGCCAGTTGTTGCGGAATTTACCCTCGTGGCTTAACTAGCGCTGAAGTGTAGCCAGCTTCTTCTGGGTTTTCTGAAAAGTGTTTACAGGTATAAAGACTGTTCCATCTGACAGCGTGGAGAGTTTAGCTACGTCAGCATCCAGACCTACCATCGATATTGAAGGTGGAAAAACTTTGTATTCTGTCTGAATGCTGATATACCACTTACCGTATGACTTGCTGTCAGTGACGGTTTATTCTGCGCTCAGAATATTCTGAGTGAATTTTATATGTACGTTCACAGTTAAATACATTCTTAACAGATAAGTCCGAACTGGCAATTATCTTTAGCCTTTGGATAGTTTAGATTGTTTTTTTTCAGCACATCTATCCCGAAATATTTCATCTTCAAGGTTAACAGGTGGAACATTTTGTTCCTGTCACTGTGAAGTATTGAATCATTTCAATACTTCATAAGGAGCCACATATGACAATCACAAAAAACGCGATTGAAAAACTTAAATTTTAAGTTGCATGACTCACAGTCGAACTGCCAGTGGCCCTGACTATTTAAGGAAAATATTTTTCTTAATGACTGCAAGATTTATGCTTCAGGTTTTTAACCCGTTGTAAGTTTAACGACCTGCATTTAAATGAACAGTGATTGCATTAATTTACAGCGTTATATGTCGCATTTTTTATCTATACGTTAATTACTATCGTAATTTGCCTATCCTACAATCTCAGCATTGCATCATGACGCAAACACACCTATTCTCGTCATTCTTTGTGTTGCATAATTTACACTTATAATTTTAGGAACACTTAATTAAAGCTTTTAACAAAAAGTACATAATTTTCTATGATGCTATCAAACGCATTTAGTTATGGTAATTATTATTATCTCGTTTAATCACTTAATCTCACTTAATTGAACTTGAGTTCGTGTTATCATTACTGTGTGTAAGTTATTTTCAAAGTATATAAATCTGTCTTACATGTATCATATGGTAGTAAGGAAATTAAATGACTCGAAAGGAATATCGTTATCTCTTAAAGGAAATAAACACCATGAATTCACTTGAATTAAATGCATGGATTCAAAGAGGTGATACAGAACGGCATGTTCTAACCACAGCGTTAATGAACCTTTTGCATCCACCTGAAGGATGGATAGTCAGCGAGGGGGTAATCAAAGAGCGTGAAGGCGCGCCTCCAATACGCCTTCATTACTTGTCCCCCGGGAGTGATTTTTGCCTGTCTGTCTATAGTCCAGGTCTTTCATCCAAAAATTGGGTTACAACGCTTATGTCAGCTCATAGCTCGGAAGTCAAATTCGAGCTTCAAACAGAGAAATTTCAACCTGAAATCATAAATTCAATTCTTAAAACTGCTGACAGAATGAATTATTAAGTTAACTATTAATTTTCACGGATTGCTTTAAACATTCCCTGTTGGAGGTTGGCTTACTGATGTAAGTGTTTCGACAACGAAGATTATTTGTAAATTAATGCAAAACTCAGTCTTATGACACAACAGCGTTTTCTAGAAAACTTTGGCCAATCATCATGAAACCGATCAATAACAAGATTTAATCTTTGTTCCTTTATGAACCCCTTTTGCTCAAATTGCCCTGGAATTCTATTCATACCTGGACTGAATCATCATGATACTAACCCTTCCGGGATGGACTGCCAGATAAAACTATCGTTTGAATCCTGTAGGTATACAGATTATATCGTTTAAAAAAGTTATATTTTGCGTTTAGGATTCGTTTAAATTTATAAGGCTATCCTTTAATCCAGAAGCAACCAGTAAGTTGTTATTGACCTTTTGATTTGGTGTAGTAACATTGTTATCTGTATCATTACTGATTTTTTTAAATTATACAGAAATCATTATAAATGATGTCGCGAGACTGTTTTGTTCAAATATGTCTGTGTAGGTGCAGTCATGCCCGAACAGAAACATATGGTACAACAGTTTTACGCCGCTATATGGCGGCAGTTCTTAGCCATAAGCGATAAGCGTTCATGTTAACTAAGTTTTGGACAGGCTTGGGAAAGCAGTAAGGGATGAACGCTTTTCGGTTGTGACTGAGTCTCACAATCCAGTCCAGAGTTTAGCCGTTCAATCGAGCGGCCTTTTTTGGCTCTCAGATGGATAGTTTAACTCCTTCCACTATTCATCGTGTTCGCTGTTCCCGGACGAGAGCCGCCACACTTTAAATTCACATAAAGCAAGGTGGTTATATCAATTGTCACTAACTCACAGTATTTATAGCGGTTATTTCTTTTAGAGACTATGCTTTATAAAGATATGTATGATATGGAAATATTAAGTGCCCTTATGTTTTTATCCAGCCAAGCGGCTGTATTACTCATATTTGGCCTAATTTGCCTTTTGCATTCATATTTATCTTTTCCAAATTGAGGTGAATCCCCCTATGCGGAGGGGCAAACCAGTCAATGCTCTCAACATTGTCGTTAGTTACGCGGGTCATTACTGCTGGTTAATGGCTCACCTGGAGGCACCAGGCACCTCAAACCTCTTAATGCCAATCCCTACTCGGTATCAGAACGGGGGAAATGGTAAACACAACTCATAGACCCTTCATAACTTTGTGATCAGTTAACCCAATCATTCCAGAATCAGTCCCAGTACCTGCGCGGATTTCCTGGTATTGTTGGTTACCAGTACGGCGATGGGAGCGATGGCATGTCCGGAAATCGCCGTGTCGTTCGGACCGATCGGCGTCCCGGCTGCAGCCAGTGCAGCTGTAATTTCCGTGGTGGTGCCCACCGCTGCCCAGTCCCAGGCCAACGCGGCATCAAAGCAGATACAGAACGCGAGGACCAGCTGGCCGTGACGTGGGGGAGCCTTCCTGCCGATTGCTCCGAAGCTCATTTCTCAGTAGGTGTTAGCGGCGCCATGATATGGTGGTTGCGCAGTACTGCCTGCTCAAGCCGCTTCAGTATGACTTCCGGTTGCTCACGCATGATTAACGAGCAGATACCGGTGTCGAGCAAAAGCGGAATGGACTGAACTGCCGTTCACTATTTAACAACTGCAGTAACGGCATATCCCTGACTTCATCTGCCTTTTTCTGGCTGATATAGTGATCTGAAAATCAGCTGGTCAGAGATCCGCATGGAACTACAGACAAGACTCGTGTTTATTGACACCTCTGCATACGAAACAAAAAAACTCCAGTTCGGTCATTTCGTTCTGGCCAGGCTTCAGCAGCTCGTCGAAGACAAAAAAATACACCTGCTCATCACCGATGTTGTTCGCGCAGAAATAGAATTACATCTGAAAAAATACGCTGAGACGGCGGTTAAGGAACATAAAAATTTCCGTAAAAAAGGGAGTTTTTTATGCGTGGCCGACGAAATCACTGGAGGTGGCCTTTTCCCGGAGCTCACCTCAGAAGCGGTACTCAGCGTGGCTATGAAAAAATTCCGGGCGTTAGTTGATAACGGGTTAACGGAATCCGTGTCCGTCGCTGACGTAAATCCGAAACTCATTTTTGATGCTTATTTTTCCCGCGCCGCACCGTTTCACCGTGAGGCGAAAAAGTCAGAGTTTCCGGATGCGTTTTCCCTTGCCGCAGTGGATGCTGTGGCTAGAGCTCGTCACCATAAGGTATATGTTGTCAGTGCTGATGAGGACATGGCAGCAGTCGCGGCGGCTAATGATAATTATATTTACCTTCCAGCCATCGATACGCTGCTAGACCTGGTTAACAGGAATGATGAAGAGCTGGCGGAACTGTCCACATTTGCGGATGGTATTTTGGAGCAACTGAAGGATGACGTGATAAGGATGGCACGGGAACATCTGAATAGAGCAGAGTTCATGCCCGTATCCTCCGGAGAGTACGAGCCGGAGATCTATGAAACAGCGATAACCGCAGTCAGCATTGATGAAGTTCAGCTGATTGACGTCAGCAAAGATGACGCTACTTACGACATCACGTTTAAAATTGATGTCATGGCCAAATACGATTACGAAGATTACTCCGGCGCTATCTGGGATAAAGAAGATCGTGTGTACTATGGAGTTGAGGTCTCCAGTGATTCCTATCGTCATCAGGAACAGTACACGGCGGCGCTTGAGATTGGATTTTTGTACGGCATAAAGGCAAACGCGGAAATTCATTTTCTGAGTTTTGACGACAGTATCTTCCTCTTGGAGCTGGATAGCGCTGAACATATTGATTATGTACCAGTTGTCGCAGATGAGCCTCAAATTCCCGATCCCTTCTGAATAACAGTACCAGGTGCTGCAGGCCGCTACGCAGCACCCAGCCATAGAAGAAACTGGCAGTCTCAGGACACGGCTGGCATGCATCCCTGAGATATATCCCTAGGCGGGAGGTGAAGTGAGTTCACAGAAAAGCAAAAAAGAAGAGTTATAATTTTCAATCTTTCAATAATCCGACAATCGCAACAATCAGTCATTTTCTTTGACTATCCTGCAATAATTTTTCATCTCTTATCCTGAGATCCGAAAAAAGGTAGAGTCGGATCTTTGCCGGTGAATCTTTCAAGAGAGCAGTATAGATAAGGCCTAGATCGGATTTTCGAAAGGTTTAGTTCAGGCTTACAGTCAGCTATGAGCGCAGAATGTGTGCAAACCCTAACCAAAAGTCGAAATGCGTGAGGTTATGCAAAGACTGGAGTCCGATCGACTGGTCAACTGCGTCAATATTTACGTAGGAGCGCATTTTTCGGCTCTGTTCTACACCTTTTTTGCGATCGCTAACTTTTTCACACAGCCTGAGCGATGCGTGGACCTAAAATGCCAGTAATGCGCGTCTGCAGCAGTGCAACATAAGATATCCGCAGCTGTTTCGAAACCTGCGTCTATACGTCTGCAGCGCAACGATGAACATTTATTGCTCTTTGATTTGACACTTTACCAATGATTTAATAGGATAAGTGTAAAAGAGAGGTGAAGCATGAATAGTACACTTGAAAAAGAAGTCCCGGCTCCGAAAACAAAACAGCAAGAAGCTGTGATGAATCGTATACATCACCTGGCCGCTGAGCTTGTTGTGAAGTGGTCGAAGGACAAGAATCTTGGGAAAGTGCTTAACTCTACTGATACCGAACTCGCACGAATTATTTTTGAATCACAGATTGAACGAAACTCAGAAATGTCTCCTCGCGAGCTAAGAAGAATCAGTGCGCTGACTGAGGGTACAGAGAAATTCTCAAATAGACTGAAGGAATTGGGTGGAACTTGCCGGGCGAGTGTTGCTGCGGATATCTTGGGTGTTAAGCGTCAAACGGTCAGCAACAGACAGAAGGCGAACAAACTTCTGTCGATTAAAATTGGCGAAGAAACTCGTTTTCCAATTTTTCAGTTTGATGGAAAAAAAATAACTGACGGAGTAGAGGAAATTCTAGCCGAGCTGGGAGATATCAGCGACGTTACGAAGATATCCTTCTTCACAGGTCTAAAATTTTTCGGTGACGAAAATATCAATGTTATTGAAACATTGAAAAAATATGGCAGCGATAGCTCACACATGGATGTGATCAGAAAGCAGGCTGCGCTTTTTGGTCATCAGGACGCCCATTAAAAAAAGTGGCCCGGAGAGCCGGGCCACTTCGCTTATTTTTTGCCGTCTTTGGACACATTGAAGCGTAACGTTTGGGTCACGATTTCAAATCCAGAGATGTCTTCTTCCTGCCAGTTCGGTGGGTAGTTCCGCTTATCAGAATCGACATATGAATCAACAGGACTATGTTCTACATCGACAAGAGGACCATCCATCCCCTCGCGTTTCCAGAACGCGGTGCATGTCCCTGCGCTACTATAATGGCGTGATGCGTAAGTAACCCCATCATAGCCATTCTCAGAGTTATTTGCAGCCCAGTCGGTAATAGCCTGGGTTACGCTCTGGTCGTCGCCCATCGTTTTATCTGCGGTAATATGCAGCATAGCCTGCAATTGAGGCATATCGATGGTTGTCGTTTCACGCGTTGTTTCCAACGTATACAGCTGGGCTTTTACCAAGTCGCTCTCACCTAATGTGAAATTGTCCGGGTCTTGCTGGTAAACCCTTCCCAGAGATTCAGCTATCGCAACAGAGGAGCAATCTGCCGTGTAGCAGACGCCAGTTTTTGCGGTAGGGTCATTATACCGGCCCATTTTCTTGGGGTTTGTTGGAGCCGCGTAGTGAACGCCAGACTCGTACTCTTCCCACTGCCACCGCTTTTGCTGAACAATCCCACGAACTACCGTTGGGATTTGTCCCTGTGCTTCTAACTTACTTAGTTGTTCATGGAGGGGTTCTCCATTTTTTTGATTCTTTCTTGCCATTTGATACCACCGTTACGTTTCAAAGTTTCTCTAACCATAATTTCACCATTTCTGGGTTATGGGATGACTGTACAGCCAAAGTGCTTGCCCAATGGCCACATGCTTGCTATCCGGCGAGTGAA
This sequence comes from Lelliottia sp. WB101, assembly GCF_003051885.1. Lineage (NCBI taxonomy): Bacteria > Pseudomonadati > Pseudomonadota > Gammaproteobacteria > Enterobacterales > Enterobacteriaceae > Lelliottia > Lelliottia sp. WB101. Next base: position 60,675 of record NZ_CP028521.1, on the reverse strand, counting down.
TACTCAAAGGAGTACGCACTTACACCGGTTGCGATATCTTAGGTATTATCCGCACCGTCTTCAATGTATTGATTTACAATAAGTAACTTTATTAACAACAATTGAGATAGGGATTCATATAGATACAGTGTGTAGCACTGTGGAAGCATCGGTGTAGTTGTCCGCTCCTGGCACAAAGCGGACTTCAGAGCCGTCATCGTGTTAAAGGTTAGGAAAAACGCTCAGGATGAAGTTGATGCGTGTAGCTTCGCCGCGGATTCGCCGTCAGAGAGTCTCGTTCACTTAGGGCAATAATCGGCATATTTTCATTCCTATGAGACAACAATCTAGATAACGCAACAATGTTCTTTAATTAGTGCCTGCTCTGCATTAATCCCTCTTCCCCCTCGCAGGGATCCGAAAAAAGGTAAACCTGGAAATATCATATTCGGTTACCAGCGAGTGGGATGGGAGTGTGGACTGGCAGTTAACAGCAGTGAGTTGCCGCTTTCATCAGGTACAGTTATACAAGGCTTTGCGCGAATCGCTGTCGAACAAAACGTTCCCTTTTTCTGATGTGGGAATGATTTACCTCTGACCGGAATGGCGTTTATAATAGGCTGTCGTCACCTCGGGTGTTCCCCTCTGCGCTTTTTACCGCCTGTAAATGGTTACAGGGACTTCCGGCAGTAGCCGGACTGTAAAAGGAAACCCGCCATGAAACCGAAAATTGTACCCGTTGTACGGTATACACGTTTTCGTTTCGGGCGCGTAGAGCATGTGCGTAATCACATGCGCTCGCTCCCGACGCGTTAAGTGAACGGTACCCGCAGGTGACGATACTCTTCCTACGCCTCTGTTTCCGGCCGTGCTTCTGATTCCCCCATCATGGCCAGGTAGTGAGCATCGTCATCGGTATGAATGAACACTTTTCTGAACATTTTCAGATAGCGCTCTTTATCGATGACGCCGGTGGAGAAAAGATTTCTGCCGTCCGAATGCGAGTGGCGGTTGATGGCCCTGTAAAATGAATCATACTCTCCGGCATTGCTGTGTTCTACCGCCAGCGCCTCTAGTGCCTCTTTTAGCTTTTCGTTTTTACAGGCGAAGCTGAAATAATACTCAAGGATATTTCTCATCGTATTAAAGAGCACAACAGGCTGGGTTTTATCGTCCCTGACGTCTTTCAGGGTCTGCCATAACGCCTGGTATTCATTAAGCATCTCGTGCATGGAGAGCTTTTCGCAGGAGCTGTAGTCAGACTTGATGATTCGCAGCAGAGACCAGTTTACCGGTGCTTCTTTTTTATCCTGCAGCCGCCCGCTGTTCAGCAGCATTTCCTGGAAGAAAAACATATTGTGAGTCAGTATCACAATATGTCTCGCCGCGGCTGCCTTTATAATTTTCCGTTTAATAAGGGCTGCCACTTCATAAATATAGTTATGTGACAGGCTGGAAATCGGATCGTCAATAACAATAAGTTTATTCTCCGGATGTATGGTTTCGGGGGTTAGGCTGCCGGAACATGACTCTATGAAATAGAGGAAAGACACCATTGTTTTCTCACCTTCACTGAGGGATTTGAATACTTCTGCCTTTTCAGGCTCGCTTCCCCGACGCAGACGATATAGTTTCATTTCAGCATCATGGCAGATGATTTCAAAGCCGGTGATCCCCAGTAGCCTGAGATTCGCGTTGATACTGTCAATGGTCGGTTGTATATCGGAGAGTTGTCCGGTCAGCGCATTCGTCTCTTCGTCCAGCTGCTGCCTGTTGGCTGCGTGGATCCGGACATCACGCAACCTGCTGTTTATGTCATTTCGAAGTTCATCAATCTGCCTGTCACGTTCGGTAAAGAACTCATCGCAAACTCCCCGGAGATGTGCCATTACATCAGCGTACAGGGTTCTTTTTTCCTCGGTGAAGTTTTCAGCCAGCCGGTTGTTCTGCCGTACCCGGGTATTGAATGTGTCGACTTCATTCCGGAGTAACGCCAGGGGGTCCTGGAGAAGCTCTGGCTGGATGGTCAGAGACGGCTCTTTAATTTTATTAAGGAGTTGCTGCAACAAAATCTGAAAGCCTTTATTGACTGCTTTCACCAGAGACAAAATCTGGCTTGAATCATCAACGAAAGCATGGAGCGTCACGCGGCGTTCAAATTCTGCCAGGGCATCACAGTCCTGAGCCAGTTGTTCTGATGCCCGGCTCAGGGCCGCAAGAGAAGTCTGATATGTCTCATCAAACATCTGAGCAAGCTCACGCGAAAAGGCCGTAACGTCCAGAGTCTGCTGGCAGAACGGGCAAATGTCGTCGTGAATAAAATGCTGTCCCTGACGAACCCAGTCTGCATTGCCAATTTTCTGAATGAGGGCGGAGAATTGCGTGCTGCCTGCAGGCATAACAGGCTCCTGCATCAGTTTTCTTATTTCTTCAGTTAAGACAGAGGTCGGGGGAAGATGAAGTTCGGCGACGAGCGTTCCTTCGCTCTGACTTAGCATCCGCCATTTATCAGCCAGTTCCTCTGTTGTGGTGCGTACGTCTGAAAGTGGTGTTGCCACCATTCGTTCGTAGAATGATCTCTTTATTTTGGCGCCATCAAGAAAATCGCTGAGACTTTTTCTTTCATTAACCGTTCTGTTAAAAATATCCCGGGCACAGCGGTCAGTGATTGTGCCTATCATTCCTTCTTTTTCTGCGATCTCTTCATTGAGCTTGTCTATACGAACACTGATTTTTGCTCTTTCTTTATTATTATTGTTTATTTTATCCTGGCTCTCCTGATTGGCTTCGCTGAGCGTGAATATCCCGGGCTGGTAGTCCGAACGGGCGAACTTGCTGTCAATATATTCCTGATTAAAGACCTGAAAGTGGCTGATGTGGGGACTTTCAAAGACGCAGTGTCGGTATTTATCAGCCTGTCGGTCATAGAAATAACCGGATATCGTGGATTTTCCCGAGCCGTTCTGGCCATAGATGAGCGTCACTTTGCTGCTCAGATCAAAGCATATATCCCTGTCGGGTGCGTAGCTTCTAACGCCCCGGATCCTGAGTTGAGCCATTGTTTTTATTCCTTATCCCTGAGTTTTATAAGCCTTTCTATCGTAGCGCATTATGTATTCAGATTGTGCTATTCGGAGACTATTTTCTGACTGAGGCTGCAATATGGTAACGTGCTCGACGGGAAGCAGAAGTTACAGAATTTGTAATGCGCCGGTGATTATTGCACTTAAAGCAATAAACTATAGTTCCTGTGCTTAAATTACATTAATAATGATATCGCAATAATCATTTATTATTTATGCCACTATAACATTAGTGTGTATTCTTCTTCATGCAGATCCGAAAACCCTGAGTTCCGGATCTTCTTTACTGCATCCGACGCGCTGCGGCCCACTGACACAACATGTGCCTTGAGGTCAGCTGCGTTTTCTACTGTATGTCGTGTTCCCCCCTCTCCCCAGCGACCGCCCGCTCAGCACCAGAAATTAGCGCTTTGCTTGTTTCACCGCCGTGGTACGCTTCCGGAAAGTTGTTATACGCCAGAAAGTCGGATCTCGCTAAAACGGCCATCCGGTAATTTAACTGCGTGGCTATATGGCTGCTTCTTATCATCCTAAACATGATGACGGCAGGGAGAAATCCTGTGAAGTGACCGTCAGGTGCGTAAGCAGGTAATGATTTTGTGATGGGACTATTTTGTGGAAAGGACAGCAGAGGGAATACGTGGACGAGCAAGAACTTTTTGTGAACTGAAGGATAGTGGCCACCGATTCGTATGGTATCTCTGCGAACCTGGCCTTGAAAATCCTGACGGGACCTCCCCTGATATTCAGTTCATCGTTGATCTGAACGGGACTGAACTGGCCCGCCGCTTAAACATCCATGAACAGCCAGAAGGTGGCTGGCGAATCGCCACCTGGCGCGCCAGAGATTTTGGGGGGCTGCCGGAAGGTGCTGTGAAGGTGGATTTGCATCTGCTGTTAACCCGGCTCCTTATGGGAGAAACAGGTTCTATGTTTTTGCGGCCCTTTTTCCTATCCGCAGAGTATTGATCATAATGGCAGGAAGGATTTGCCGTTTCCATACCGACAAGAAGTTCAGACCCGGACAGGAACCTCAATAATGACAGTACTATTCAAGAGTGGATTACAGATACTCTGCTGGATTTCGGCTCTCACGACCTCCCTGGCCAGTGCCGCAACCTATGAAGAAATGCAGCGTCTGGATGCAGCCTATCCGCCGGGCAGTATTGTTGTTTGCAAATCTGATATACCTGGTGACGGAAACGGTCAGCCTCCCACGGCCATGACGGCCCGGGGAACGATAGTCAGCCAGACAAAAGGTCTCACCACTTATGACATCGCCGTCACCTGGATCCCCGAAGGTAGCAGCGATGGGATGATGCTGGCGTACAGGATGAGTCAGCGCAGCGACAAGAACGGCCTGCACTCCCGTATCGATCCGGCCAGCCTGAGCGTCTCGATGCCAGGGTCAGGTCCCGAAGTGGAGAAGACTCTTCTCGAGGGATTCCAGAGTCGTTTTGCAACCGGAGAGATCTTTGCTCCCTACAGCCAGACTGAGATCACGGATTTCCCGGACTACATCACACGCAACCCGGGTGAACCTCCGGTTTACTGCCACCAGGAAAATCCTATTCACGGGTAACGACATGACCCAACATCTCCCTGCTCATTATCCTCAGTTTGTCGCCACGCAGATGCCCCTAGCCATAGACTATCCCGCAGCGCTGGCACTGAGGCAGATGGCCCTGGTCCAGGACGAACTGCCTAAATACCTGGTGGCGCCGGTAGTCAGCGCCCTGCTCCACTATGTCCCGGATCTGCACCGCAAAATGCTTCTGTCCACCCTCTGGAATACCGGTGCCCGGATTAACGAAGCGCTGGCCCTAACACGGGCTGATTTTTCCCTGGCGCCACCCTACCCCTTCGTGCAGCTGGCCACCCTCAAACAGCAAACGGAGAAAGCAGCCAGAACAGCAGGTAGCGCACCTGCCGGCAGCCAGACTCACCGGCTGGTTCCGCTTTCCGATAATCAGTACGTCAGCCAGCTGGAGATGATGGTGGCCACCCTGAAAGTTCCGCTTGAGCGCCGTAACAAACGCACCGGCCGTACGGAGAAGGCCCGCATCTGGGAGATCACCGACCGCACGGTCCGCACTTGGTTAAGCGAGTCGGTAGATAGCGCGACCGCCGACGGTGTGACGCTCTCGATTCCGGTGACCCCGCACACCTTCCGGCACTCCTACGCGATGCATATGCTGTATGCCGGCATACCGCGGAAAGTGCTGCAGAGTTTGATGGGGCCAAGTCGAGCAGCTTAACTGAGGTTTACACCAAGGTGTTTGCGCTCGATGTTGCTGCCCGTCACCGGGTGCAGTTCCTGATGTCGGGGGCTGAGGCGGTGGCTATGCTCAAAGGTATTGGTTAAAGGGCCTCTAAAGTGGTTATAAGTCAATATTCCCTAATATGGAAAGATGAGGATTTGTCTGGCAAACCCATACTGTCATTTACAGACGAGGTTGGTAAATTTATCGCAGTTTTTTTAGACGTCATGCAATACCTAACGCACTACGTTTGTTCAAATGCGAAAGCTTCACAGCAAGCTGCTTATCTTTCGCATTTATGTTTTGTAAATCGAATGACGTCAAGGTTTGACCAGATGATAGTTGATCAGCTGGTTAGTGGTAGTAGTAAGAAGGGGGGATAATCCGGTTCCTAAGGGCGGATCATCCAATAATGTTATGAATTGAATTCATTTACTGCTCAGAGTTATCCACATATACATTTGATAGATCCAATATGTAAGATCCAGAATAGATCCTATTCGGATCCAAACAGAACCATATAGAACCAAACAGATCCCCGATCGCTGTAAGCCGCGCCACGTCTGGCTTAGATGAAGGTTCAGGGGAGCTGTAGCGGGATAAAAGGGAGTTAAAGCGGGACAAAAGGGAGTTGCAGTGGGACAAAAGGGAGTTGATGGGGGCATAAAGTGATTTGCAGCGGGAAGAAAGGGAGGTACAGTGGGAAACATAGGGAGCTATAGCGGGAAAAACCTCTTTGCTATAGGATCATTTCTTCACAAGGTGGATAACTTGGAAAACCCTAATAAAAACACATACTTCTTTCCTGATGCCATCCCTGATTCTGAAGAGGGACAGGGAAAATCATTAACAGTAACGAGCAATTCTAGTGTTCAACCAGCTGCACTAATGCGCCTGGGGATCTTCGTTCCTGCGAACAAAAGCGGTGATGCAGGTGATGCCATCGATGCCAGCGAAATACTGTCTTCTCTTGAGCTATCGAAGTCGGAAGGCTACACGAAAATCATGATTACTGGGCCCAGGCTCAATTTGTCTACCGATTTGAAGGTTTGGATGGGGATTATCCATGCTTTTTCAAAGTATGGCCTTGCCAGCAATGCTATCACGCTTTCATTTCATGAATTTGCAAACCTCTGCCAGATCCCTTCTAAGCGATTAGACTCCAGGCTTCGTGCCAACATCCGTGACTCACTTACTCGTATACGCGGTAAGACTATAACCCTTAGTACCATTGGTTCTAGAGGTGCCTATGTCACTGGGTTACTCAAAACCGGGCGCTTTAATGCAGATGAGGACACCATCGAACTGGAAGCCGACAGCAAATTATGGGAGCTGTACCGGGCAGATTATCTGACCCTTTTACGTAAAAAGCCCCTTAATGCATTACCGCGACAAGAAGCAGCCCAGGCGTTGTATACCTATTTAGCAAGCTTACCTGAGAGACCTGCTGATATTTCATTTACCCGACTGCGGGCTCGATTGATGCTCACTAACCGTATCAGCGACCAGAATAAAGTAATTCGTGCCGCTCTGGAGAAACTGAAAGGTATTGGATATCTAGATTATCTCCTTAAAAAAGAAGGCCGTGAGACTATGGTACGCGTCCTGAGCCGCAATCCGGCTCTGAAACCAGGTGATTTGTAGCGGGCAAAAGTGACCTGTGGAGGGAAGCGGCGCTTTTCGAAAGGGAGCTGAAACGGGAAATAGCACTCGAGCATGCGCTTTCTATACTATGTGACCTGTGGCGGGATGATTTGCATGATCTAGCGTTGTCGATTCTACAACTCAACTCCCTTCTTACCCGCTACAACTCCCGTTCGGTCGTGGTTCAGTTCACTTTTTAGACTCCATCGGCGGCCCTTTCCCAATCCATTTACATGAATCCCGTAGCAGCTCCCTTTTACTACGGTTTGTTCACAACTTCTTTAATCACTGCCATATACCTTCCCTCTATAGCTCCCTTTTCTGCTTTAATCCGATATCTCCTCCCTCCTTAGCTCCCTTTTTCTATTCTCCTCCTTATGCTTTGCTGCGCAGTTTCCCTCTATAGCTCACTTTTGAATTACATCCCCCTTCCCACTTCAACTCCCTTCTCATTTGAGGTAAGTCACCACGCCTTTCTTTCCCATCCCTGAAGTTCTCTACTTACGGTTAATCATTATTTTATTCATCCCTTATCGCTTGCATAATGCATATACGTAACCTTTCGTTTTTTGAGCAACTTTGCAAATTTTGATTCAGTTTGCATGTTTAGTGTTGCTTTGCGAGTTTTTCCAAGATTTAATATAATGATGCAAAGTTAATGATAAGGAATTTACAATGGGATTAATGGATACTCTTGATCAATGCATAGCAGCTGGCCATGAAATGACAAAAGCTATTGCTATTGCTCAGTTTAATGATGACAGCCCAGAGGCAAGGAAAATCACGCGTCGTTGGCGTGTTGGTGAGGCGGCTGATCTTATCGGTGTTTCATCACAGGCTATTCGAGATGCAGAAAAAGCGGGTCGCCTCCCCCATCCAGATATGGAGATGCGTGGCCGTGTAGAACAGCGAGTGGGTTATACAATCGAACAGATTAACCACATGCGTGATGTTTTTGGTACTCGACTTCGCAGGCCAAATGAGAGTGTACCACCAGTTATTGGTGTAGCGGCCCATAAAGGTGGAGTTTATAAAACTTCTGTATCAGTCCACCTGGCTCAAGATCTCGCTTTGAAAGGGCTGAGAGTTCTTCTTATTGAAGGTAACGATCCACAAGGAACTGCATCTATGTACCATGGATGGGTTCCTGATTTACACATCCATGCAGAAGATACTCTACTCCCTTTCTATCTGGGCGAACGTGATGATGCCTCATACGCAATAAAGCCAACATGTTGGCCGGGGCTCGATATTATTCCGTCCTGCCTGGCGCTACACCGTATCGAAACAGAACTTATGAGTCATTATGACGAAGGCAAATTGCCTACAGAACCTCATATGATGCTTCGTCTCGCAATCGAAACCGTTGCCCAGGATTACGATGTTATTGTAATTGATAGCGCACCGAACCTTGGCATCGGAACGATTAACGTGGTGTGTGCGGCTGATGTTTTGATCGTCCCTACCCCTGCGGAACTCTTTGATTACACTTCAGCACTGCAATTTTTTGACATGCTACGCGACCTTTTGAAGAACGTCGACTTACAAGGTTTTGAGCCTGATGTCAGAATCCTTCTTACAAAATACAGTAATAATAATGGATCACAGTCTCCATGGATGGAAGAACAGATTCGAGATGCCTGGGGAAGTATGGTTCTCAAAAATGTTGTTCGCGAGACAGACGAGGTTGGGAAAGGTCAAATACGGATGCGTACTGTTTTCGAGCAAGCTATCGATCAGCGCTCTTCAACTGGAGCATGGCGCAATGCGCTCTCGATTTGGGAACCTGTTTGTAACGAGATCTTTGATCGGTTGATCAAACCGCGTTGGGAGATTCGATAATGAAACGTGCACCAATTATCCCTAAATCTTCTCCAGTACAGGCAACAGTAACTCCAACCGCTGTGCCAGCCGCACCTATGGTTGACTCACTAATTGCAAGGGTCGGTGCTATGGCAAAGGGCAACACCATCACCCTTCCTGTATGTGGTCGCGAGGTTAAATTTACCCTCGAGACCATCCCAGGCAATCAGGTTGAAAAGTCGACTTCTGTCTGGATTGGGAATGAACGTGATCAAGAATTTCTTACAGAGGAATCACTTGATGACCTGATCCCTTCATTCCTGCTTACTGGCCAGCAAAACCCAGCTTTCGGCAGAAAAGTAGCTGATTATATTGAAGTAGCTGATGGAAGTCGTCGTCGTATGACGGCCATACTTACATCAAGTGAATATCGTATTCTCGTGGGAGACCTTGACGACGAGCAAATGGACTCGTTGTGCAAGTTAGGCAACGATTATCGTCCTACAAGCGCATATGAAAGAGGCAAGCGTTACGCCTTCCGTTTAGAAAATGAATTTAAAGGAAATATTTCTGCTTTGGCTGATGCAGAGCATATATCGAGGAAGATTATTACAAGATGCATTTGCACATCTAAATTGCCCCGTGAATTGATTGCCCTCTTCTCTCATCCTGGCGAGCTATCTGCTCGTGCCGGGGATAATTTAAGTCGCCTTTTTAGCGACAATGAAGCTGCTCTCCTTAGTAAAATTTCTGAATTATCAGAGAAGCGTCAAAGTGGGATTGTATTTGACACTGATGAAATCATTCAGTCATTAAGGGATGTTCTCAAAGCTTCTAAAGCTGCTACCTCTTCTATCGTTCCCGTAAAACGCGAATTTGTTCCGGGTGCAATGGCTCAATATAAAGGTAATAAAGTTGTATTTAGCCTGGACCGTTCTAAGATCCCTGAGCATTACATTGAAAGAATGGAAGAAATTTTAGAACAGTTAGAAAAATCAGATATCCGCTAACTCTAATTTTTACTTTTTTCTCCCATCAGAATAGGACCGTGGTCCCAACCACTCAACTGGGACCGTGGTCCCAACCACTCAACTGGGACCGTGGTCCCAACCACTCAACTGGGACCGTGGTCCCAACCACTCAACTGGGACCGTGGTCCCAACCACTCAACTGGGACCGTGGTCCCAACCACTCAACTGGGACCGTGGTCCCAACCACTCAACTGGGACCGTGGTCCCAACCACTCAACTGGGACCGTGGTCCCAACCACTCAACTGGGACCGTGGTCCCAACCACTCAACTGGGACCGTGGTCCCAACCACTCAACTGGGACCGTGGTCCCAACCACTCAACTGGGACCGTGGTCCCAACCACTCAACTGGGACCGTGGTCCCAACCACTCAACTGGGACCGTGGTCCCAACCACTCAACTGGGACCGTGGTCCCAACCACTCAACTGGGACCGTGGTCCCAACCACTCAACTGGGACCGTGGTCCCAACCACTCAACTGGGACCGTGGTCCCAACCACTCAACTGGGACCGTGGTCCCAACCACTCAACTGGGACCGTGGTCCCAATCACTCAACTGAGACCGTGGTCCCACCACTCAACTGGGGCCGTGGTCCCAACCATTCAACTGGGACCGTGGTCCCAAATACCCCGGTGATTGGTGGATAAGATCAGGCGTCCGAGCTTCCATCAATGCCACAATTGCAACAGCAGAACAGACATTGAGGCGTATCTGCCCATTTTTCTACGTGTACCTTTTCTATGTTTACGTACCGTCTGCCGGGTGCTGATTACACTATAATTTCCCTGTCCGTACAGAGAGAGCAAAGCCATCCGCAAGAAATTGTCCGCTTACCCTGGACTCAATAGCAAGGGAAATCCAGACACTTCTGAGCCGTGATTAGATGGGTTTTCGTATTCATATGAATGAGCCTAGTGAACAACGTGCTATTACTTATGAAGAAAACGTATGATGTCAAAAGCATCTTGAAATTTACAGGCAAGCCCCAAAGTCAGGCCTTGCTCAGAATCAAATGGATTCGCGTCTACCTTCGCAAATTACTGCTTAATATAGTCGCCCGTTTTCTGTGGATAACTTCATCAGATTTAAGGCTGCTAACAGGCTCGAATGCGAAGAAAGCGTGTATGTATAAATGAGGTAATTAACCATCTCAATATAAAGCCTGGTGCGATATGAGGGGATGAGAAATGAATCTGATCATGTAAGCATCTTCGATCAGAAAAAAAACCGAGGTCGACTCAACTCACTAGTTTTGAATCTACAGCCTTGCGATTGGCAAATCAGCCCATCGGGTTGTATATGCAGGGCTAAGCATCGCTCGTTTCATCTGCCAGTCCGGGGCTATACCTCTGCCTGCAAACCATACTTTACCCATCCCAGAATGATTAATACCGTCCACGACTTTCATTAGTTGATTGCTGTTTCTTCGGGGCTGAGTATTATCGAACAGGTTAAGCTGTGAAACACCCGTAGGCGTGAAGTCATTTAACATACAGCCTGCCTTTGCATAGCGGTGTCCATTCACCCAGATCCGGTCAAGTGCCCTGACGGCTGCGGCAATAATGTCACGAGTATCCTGAGTGGGTGTCTGTAGCTTCTCACTGGCCACATTCCCGTAATACGGTTCATTCACAGCGAACGGTGACGTTTTCACAAACACGGCAATATGCCTGCAGAACTGCCTTTCACCCCGCAGCTTTTCAGCTGCACGCTCAGCGTACTGACAGACCGCCTGCCGCATAGCTTCATAAGTCGTGACTCGCTCCCCAAAGGATCTGCTGCAGACAATCTGCTGTTTCGGCGGGGGCGCTTCCTCCAGAGAAATACAGCTTTCTCCGTTGAGTTCCCGGACGGTCCTCTCCAGCACAACGTTGAAATTTTTCCTGATAAATACAGGGTTAGCGCGCGCCAGCTGCAGTGCTGTAATGATACCCATTGTGCCCAGTTTTCTGGATATCCTGCGGCCAATTCCCCAGATTTCTTCCACCGGCTGTAGTGAGAGCAATTTCTCCGTTCGTTTTGGATTTTGTGGAGTCAGGGCAAGCACTCCGCCGAACTGTGGCCACTCTTTTGACGCCCATTGAGCGCTTTTAGCCAGCGTTTTAGTCGGCCCCATTCCGACACAAATGGTCAGCCCCGTTCCGGAGTGCACGTGCTCGCGCAACTGCCAGCCAAAGTCTTCAAAGTCGGTGTAGCTGTCTATGCCGCAGATATCCAGGAACATCTCATCAATGCTGTATTGCTCCACGCGTGGGGCCAGTTCTTCCAGATGTGCCATGACCCGATTACTCATGCTGGCGTAAAGCTCATAATTGCTGGAGAACGTAATGACCGGCTCCAGGAATTGTGCCGTCTTTAACTGGAACCAGGGAACGCCCATTTTTATGCCCAGCCGTTTCGCTTCGGCACTTCGCGCGATCACACAACCATCGTTGTTACTGAGCACCACAACGGGCATCTTACGCAGGTCTGGACGAAACACTTTCTCGCAGCTGGCATAGAATGAATTTACGTCAGCGAGCGCAAACATCAGTTTGTACTCCGGGTCTTATGTATGAATGCCATCACAACGCCGAATATCTGCAGTTCTTCCGGATAAAGCGTGGGGTAGGCAGCGTTCATCGGCAGCAGGGCAATACGGGGCTTAATCTGCAGACGTTTTACTGTGAACTCACCATCTGTTTCCGCGATAACAATATCTCCCTGCATGGGTTTTTCGGCCTTGTCGACGACCATCAAATCACCGGAGTGCAGGCCCATGTCTTTCATCGAATCACCAATGGCCCGACCGTGCTCCCAGAGTGGCCTGAACATCCGGCTACCAGCCGCTGTCTCACTTCTGGCGTTAATGAGTGCGGGTTTGTGCCACCACTCCGGAGCATACCCCCAGTGAACCGGATCGAGTTTCAGTTGAGAGCTGCGTTCACTCAGCAGCAATACGCGGGTCCCGGGTGCAACGTTGTAGCGCCCGACGGATTGCGGATCATACGGAATGTCCCGCTCTGCTTCTTCTCCGAGAAAAGCCAGGTACTCCTCGCGGGTGTTGTACTGCGTAAACCGTCCGCACATTGTTGTTTCTCCGGTGTAGATTTCGCATGCGAAATCTCTGTGCTCTTCTGTTCAGAACATAGGCCGTATTTCAGGTTCCTGCCATCGTGTGTTAGCGCCGTGCCGCTACTTTAGCCTGGCCGCTTCGAATGCAAGCAACTATCTTATGCGTGGGTAGGTCAGGGGCCGCTATGAGCGAGGATAGGACATTCCGGTAAAGTGCATTTTTTTAAATTCATTCTTCATAACATTTTTTTGACGTTGTCTAACCAGTCTGGAAGATGCTCTCTATACCAGTTTAGATAAATGGGAAATGCAGCCTTTTGCCGCTTTTGAAGTAGGGTAATCACTTCCGTGACAATCCAGGCTTTGGCTATAGCAATTTCTCTGGCCAGATCTATGATATTTTTGTGGGAGGATAGCTCGCAATAGCGTTCTGAAAGGGCCATAAACATTTGTTTTTTCCCCATTCCCTTTATAAGGGGAGCTAGGTCGATAGCAGGACTCCCTTTGCCAAATCTTTCCCAGTCAAAAAGAACTAAATCACCGTTTTCTCTCATTCCCCAGTTGCCTGCGTTGCTGTCGCCTGAAACCAGGCTTTGGTAGCCAAATAACTCATTACTACATTGCTGAAATCGTCGTAGCTGCTGTGCACTTTTTTCTGGTAACGCCAAAAGCACGAGAGAGTTTTCTAACGCTTTTTCTGTCCATGTATGAGTGTGATAAAGCCATTCAGAATGCGCAGGATAACGATGCAGGCGGCCCAGCATAGCTATGGCATAATCATTTGCCACATTGGCTTGTTCAACCGAGTAAGGAATATACTCCATACTTAATTGGCGTAAGGCTGCATCAGCAGACAAGAGCTTAGGAGTTGCAACCTCTGCCTGATTAAGCTCTGTTGCCACGTATTTATAAAAGGCCCACTCAACTTCGCTGACAGGCCACTTCTCTATAACTATATGATCACAATCACTGGTATTCAGAGCCACTCTGGCAGTGCCCATTTTGGATAAATCCATGGCAGACATGCACTATCCCTCCAAAATTAGCGGATTGGTTGTTCTTGTTTATTAAGTGTAATGCAAATAGGTAGTGGTGCGGATGAAGTTATAAAGCACCATTCCTAATTTGCGCGTATGGCAACGTCCGCTCCTGGCACGCAACGGACAAGCTGCGTAGCCATCAGGTCTGCTGTGAGCGATCTGCGGATATTACTAACAGCGTTCTGTGTGAATCAGCGGGGAGCAGGTCACGGTTTCCCAGTTAATATCTTCAGGCAGCGAGAATTGCAGAATGCTGACGAAGATGATTTTGGAAAAGTTCTGCATAATCTGATGATACAGCGGCTTTTACGCTTTCCCTTTTCGCAAGTGCAGCTTTCCATGCGCAAACATGCGGAAGCCCCTCAAAAATCGCCTCAGAGACTGATGCATCGATAATGGAGAAGTAACGGAAAACAGGAGCGTAGACCGCATCAACCATACTGAATTCGGCACCAGAGAAATAAGGCCCCAGGCTCAATTCAGATTCAATACGTTCAAGCTGCTCACGGAACACCGCGCGTTTGCTGCCTGCAATGGCCTGATCAGTCGCATTCAAAAATTGCCATGCATTTCCAAGCATTGATGTAGAGAATTCGATCCATGCGCGCTGTCTGGCTCTTACTAATGCATCGTCAGCATACATCGAATCACCGTCTTGCGTTTCATTAAGGTACTCGCAGATCACCATGCTCTCGAAAATAATGGCATCTTCACCCTTTGACTGACGCACTTTCAGCATCGGCACCTTGCCAGTGGGTGACAGAGCAAGAAACCAGTCAGGCTTCGCCGATAAATCTACATTTACGCGTTCAAATGGCACATTTTTCTCAAGAAGAACAATCGCTGAACGCTGCACAAAGGGACATAGTGGGTGGCTAATAAGTGTCAGGTCACAGGTAGACATCTCAACCTCCAGATAAAAGGATAGCCCGCCGCTGTAAAAGATGGCGGGCTTGATGAATTGTAAATCTTATTTTGGTGGCTTAGATTGAAACGCCGCCGTCGATGATGATTTCTGAACCCACAGTCCAGGCAGACGCATCAGATGCAAAGTAAAGAACCGCTTGTGCAACTTCCTGAGGCTTACCAAAACGACCGGCAGGGATGGTTGCAACGATATCTTTCATCACTTGATCATGATATTCCACTGGGATCCCCGCCTTATCGTAAAGCGGAGTATCAACAGGGCCAGGGCTCACTGCGTTGATACGGATCCCACGAGAAAGTAACTCGTTGGAAAGCGTTTTCGACATGTTCAGTAATGCTGCTTTGGTGGAGCCATAAACTGAAGAGTTCACGGGTCCCGTGTGAGCATTAATAGAGGTATTAAATACCACTGATGCAGAGCTCGCGAACACTGGCAGCAGCGCCTGCATCAGGAAGTAAGGACCTTTAACGTTGATATCATAAATGCGGTCGAACTGCTCCTCTGTCCATACCTCAATTGGCATATACATTGATATACCCGCATTCAGGAAAGCGATATCCAGTTGTCCAAAGTGTTCCTGAACTGTCTGAGCCAGCGCTTTCTGCGCGTTCACATCAGCGGAATCAGCACTCACGACTAACACGTCATTACCCAGTTCTACTTTTGCCTTTGCGACAGAATCAGGGTTAACACCCGTAACAATTACGCGTGCACCTTCTGCAACAAACAGCTTCGCTGTTTCAAGACCAATACCACTTGTTCCACCCGTGATCAGTGCGCGTTTACCTTGTAATCTAGCCATATAACTATCTCCTGTTAGTTTTAACTACTGATCGGCGAATGACCTATTTGATAGCCACTGTATGCTCATGCTCAGATAGTGATAAGATTGCATTTCTAAATATGTTTCATGCATTAAAAGCATAAATGGGTTTCAGGATGGATAGATTACTTTTGATGACATGCTTTGTCCGTACCGCTGAAACAGGCAGCTTTTCCGCAGCCGGTAGGGTTTTAGGCTTAGGGCAACCGAACGTGAGTCGTCATGTTGCAACCCTCGAAGAGCATTTGCAGACCAGATTACTTCACAGAACAACCCGCAAGCTTTCCCTGACTCCTGAAGGAGAACGTTATTATTTGGAAGCAAGACGTATTCTGGAAGCTGTCGAAGAGTCAGAGTCTTCTTTCAGAGAAAATGTTACACCCACAGGGCTATTACGCGTTGCCTGCCCCACAGCATTGGCTCACACATTCTTAGTCCCGCACATCCCCGATTTTTTAGAACGCTACCCTGAGCTGATACTCGATCTACAGATTAATGACCGCTATATCAATCTCGTGGATGAAGGGGCTGAGCTGGCAATCCGCATTGGACACCTGGAGGACAGTGCTATGCGTGCCCGCAGACTTGGCATGTTTGAGCGAGTCTGTGTTGCCAGTAACAAGTACTTAGCTAAACACGGAACCCCTGATACCCCAGAGGATTTAAAAAAACATGATTGTTTGATCTATACCTTGCTGACAACAGGAGCTACCTGGAGATTTCAGGATATCAATGTTCCTGTTTCTGGTCGGCTCAGGGTCAATTCACCCGAAGCAGTACAGAAATTTGTCAATGCAGGGATTGGGATCGCACAGGGCCCGGAATGGCTGTTCGAGGAGGGACTGAAAAGTGGCAATTTACAATTATTACTGACTGATTACACTGCATCGCCAGTTCCCATTCAGGCCGTTTATGTTGCTAATCGACTTTTGCCAAAACGGGCGATTGTGTTCATGGATTTTGTTGCTGAGATTTTTGAAAAAAATCCCGGCTTCAAAGTTCAGAACTCAATGAAATGAGCCTGAGATAACGAACTGACATGTTCCCCAATAATTAATGCAGTGTAGAGCTAGCAATGTCTGCTCCTGGCACGAAGCGGACGGTGATCACCCTTCTTACGACTCGTTTTCTGATTTCCTTCGTGACTGCCCTAAGTATGTTGTAGTGCGACACTTGTAATCACAAGGAGTGTAAGACATGGGTAGCATTAACCTGCGTATTGACGATGAACTTAAAGCGCGTTCTTACGCTGCGCATGAAAAAATGGGTGTTACTCCCTCTGAAGCGCTGCGTCTCATGCTTGAATATATCGCTGACAATGAACGCTTGCCGTTCAAACAGACACTCCTGAGTGACGAAGATGCTGAACTCGTGGAACGGCTTAGTAATCCTAAGCCAGTACGTATGACGCTAGATGATCTCTGATGACGTATTTGCTGGATTTTGACTAGCGGGCACTAAAGGAATGGCGAAAGCTGGGCTCGACGGTACGTGAACAGTTGAAAAAGAAGCTGGCTGAAGTGCTTGAGTCACCCCGAATTGAAGCGAACAAGCTTCGTGATATGCCTGACTGCTACAAGATTAAGCTCCGATCTTCAGGCTATCATCTTGTATATCAGGTCATAGACGAAAAGGTTGTAGTCTTCGAGATTTCAGTTGGGAAAAGAGAACGCTCGGAAGTTTATAGCGAGGCGGTCCAACGCATTCTCTGAAACAAAGCAGACATCTCTGTCTCGCAGTGAAGGTGCCAATTCTGCTTTGTGTTGACACAGAAAATCTGAAGGACTGGCATCAGGGAATGATCAACTTGCAGCAACAGGGTGACCGCCTGAATGGGCTGGATGAGTAGAAAGGGAAATGCATGATGGTCCGTGAGCTGAAATCTGTAGTATTTTCCATCATGCAGTCATTTAATCAGGCCATACCGGCTGAAGAGCAGACCCTGAGATAGATCCCTCCGCTATCAGCGAGCTTATAGTCTTTATCTCTGGACTTTGCAGTCTCGACCTGACGCGCATTTAAGGTTGTTTTTGGGGCCTCATTTATCCTTGAACAGGATAAGACCCCACTAAGGCCCCTAACGTTTATTGATTCACCAGGTTACTCACCGCCACTTTCGGGTGAACGGCGACCATCAAATGTACATGGCCGTCCTCCCGCCAAATTCCAGCAGCTCACAATCCATTTGTTTACATGTTTCGTCCATAACCTCACTGGTGGTGTGTCGAAGTGGGCACTTTTGCGACTTTCAGTGATTCTGTATAGCTTAGCGAATATGTTTTGTGGGCCATTAGCTACCTCAGGTCAGTGAAAACAGTCATATCTCCCTCTTTGAGCCACCTGACGCTATACAATTATTTATCTTCACGCTTCAGCCCACTTTGGTTTTCAAGGCCCCACTTCGACACACCGATCTATGGACGTCGTAAACTCCGCCTTTGTTGCCGCACCGGTAGCGCGGCAAGGTATCAACGCCGTGCCTTCACGTTAGCCTGGCTGCGCCAGAGAAAAGGGATCGCTGTCGCTATCAATCCTCACCCGTTCTCACCGTAAAACGGCGCATTCAGCCCGCTTTACGGCTGCGCTGCGGCTTCCGGTTTCGCCCTTGTCTCTGACGCTGACCGCCAGGCTGTTGTGTCGGCACGGCGCAACTGGTGCCGCATCAGAACAGGGAGAACACCCATGAGCAACGCATATCGCTTTATTCATCGTCATACCCGCAACACACTCGTCGCGCGCGGCTGGCCAGCTGAGATGGATATTCAGACTAACCTGAGTTACTCGCAGGGGGACGGCGTGGCGTTCTACGGACGTCTGTCCGCAAACGAACTTGTCCTGCTGTTGCCCGAAATCGCCCTGCGTGGCCTGATGGATGATGGCGCAATGCAGACGTTACGTGAACTGATTGCAGGCAGTGATATGAGTGTCACGCTGTACCGCAATTCCCTGGGTAATCACCATGCTCACAATGGTACGATCTCGATGGAATACCATGACTGCCCTGAAGGGATGTATGAACGTCACGTCGTCAGCCTGCTGAAAGCCCTGCGTGCTGAAATCAATAACGTGTGCAGCTGCGTGGCCGCCGCCGGATATCGCGTGCTGGAAGCCTTCAGTCCATCCGGAAGTGAACCGATTTTCTCGCGCCAGACGAGGAACTTCAGACTTACCGTCACGGAGGTTGAACCCTTTGATGACGGTGACTGCTGGGACAACGAAGCCCTTGATCGTCTGCTGGCTGCGATCCTCGATGAGAACACCACCTACCGGTCGCTGGAAGTCAGCCTGGAGAGTCGTGGAATGGTGCTGGGGAGGCTTCATGTCCCGTACGCGTGGAATCAGCCTGGATTGCCCGTTCGCCGCTGGTTTGAGCGCGAATGGCTGCGTGAGGTTGTCACAGAGGCCAGAAGCGAGATTGATGCCATGATGGTGGCTATGTCCGGTATCAGGCCTTCAGTGTAGGCGTGGCGGGGCGTTTAGCCCCGTCTGTCTGGTATGCAAAAAGGGTGTCGCACGCTCCGCTATACCGGCGCGACCTTCACGGTGTTACGGCCACGCGATGAATTACGTTCGTGCAGCCTGCGGCTAACGCCGTGCCTCTACTCTAGCCCGACCGCTGCGACTGCAAGGGGTCGCTTCGCCGCCATCCTCGCCCGGTCGCAGTGATTTTTTTATGTCTCTCGCCGTTCTTCCCGTCGTTCTCTCGCTCAGTATTCGCTCGATAACCGTCCAGTCCGTCTCGTCTGTTTTTCTGCGCTGCGGCCTCCAGTGGCGCCCGTTGCATTCTCCGCTTTTCGTCGGGCTGTCGTGTCGGCACGGCGTAAGCCGTAACTCAGACGACATCGACTATGGAGGATTTTCTGTGAGCACTACCACCCCCGCTGTATACGTTGGCACATACCACAAATACAACTGCGGCAGCATCTTCGGCAAATGGTTTGATCTGACCGACTTCGACTCAAAAGAGGATTTTATCGAGGCCTGCCACGCGCTGCATGCAAACGAGCACGATCCGGAGCTGATGTTCCAGGACTGGGAGGGCATTCCTTCTCAGTTCGCCTCTGAATCCTCCGTGGACTGGGATTTTATTGCGGCTTACAGGCAGGCAAAGGAGGAGGGCAGGGACGCGGCATTTATCGCCTGGGCTGAATATACGGGCCTGAGCGATTACGCCTCCTTTGATGATGCCTGCCTGGGGGAAGCGCAGAGCGAGGAGGACTACGCATACGAGTATGTGCTCGAACACGATTTACTGTCTTCCGTCCCTGAATGGCTGCGCTGTTATTTTGACTACGAAGCCTATGCGCGCGACCTGTTCACCGGCGGTCTGGTGTTCGTCGATGGCTACGTGTTTAACAACTGATTTTGACGGGCAGGGAAACCCCTGCCGCTAAGGAGAGCAACATGAAACTCGATCCACAGACCCGTGACATCCTGCGTCAGTACAAAAAACTTATTAACGCGCGCCGCCGTGATTCCGGTCAGCGGGAACTGACGACAGCGCAGGTGGTCGATGAAATCTGCTATTACATGACCTGCCAGTGTTCTGTTTACATCGGCGGGCACTTCATCCTGCAGGGCGGTAAGCCGTTGTGATACTCCGGCAGGCGGTTAAGCCGCCTGTCTGCCCGCGCGAAAACCCTGGCAGGCATTCTGCCTGCCGGCGGACTGCATTGCACCTGCGGTGCAATCCCCGCCCGCCTGTGTTGTCTGTAGCCTGTCTATGCGGATGCGAGTAAGCTTAATGTCAGGATTTGATTGGGTAAGAAGGCGCGCGTGAGTGACGATAATATTGCGAAACTTTCAAAAGAAGACCAGGACAAAGTCGCTGTAGACCTGGTTGCTTCTGCTGTTGCTTATAAAGAGCGTATGAATATGCCGGTCGTGCCTGAAGTCGTGGCCAGAGAACAGCCAGAGCATCTCAGGGAGTATTTTATGGAGCGGGTGCGTCATTATCGCCAGCTCAGCATGCAGCTGCCGGGCAGTAGTGACCCCCGGTATATTGAAATGGCTGAAGCCAACAAAAAATAGTTCCAGTATAAAACGATCCTAACTAAATACTGGCTGGCTGGCTGGTTTTGGCGTCCGGGCGGGCTGTCATGCTTCGCACAGAGCCATCACACTGTCTCTGCCCGGCCCCTTCGGGGCAGCGGATGTCCATCCCATGACGCAACACATCATCGCTTGCAGCAGCCGTTCCGGCTGCGCCACTCTGTCGCGCCGTTTCCTGCGCTTCTCGCATGTCATCGATAACACCAACTGCATCGATGCCATGTAGAGGGCAACGCCGTTTCGCCGCGCGCGGCTTTCCGTCATTGCGGCGGGTCCCTGCCCATCTCTCGCCGTGTGCCTTTTCTCCGTTTACGGCCCTCCTGCCGGGAGCTGATAACACCACAGTCCTCCTGGCAATCCAGGGACGGCACGGCCTTTCGCAATAAATTTCCCCCGGCCATTACGCTTCACTCCATTAGACCGGAATAAATTTCCCGCTCACCCCGGACAGCTGCGTCTGCCAGCGATGTTTACGCTCCTGCGGCGAAGGGTCTCAAACGGGTGAAGTGCATTCATCCGGGAAATACCAGCAGGTTCCCGCAAAACGTCAAAACCGCGGCTCCGGAAACTCAACGGATGATGTGGTTTTAAAGACCAGACCCCGTTCAGAAAGGAGGTTCGTAGTGAGCAGGACAATTGAGAAGGAGGTGGCGACGCTGCCTGATGACACTTTCACCCGTGAACAGGCCGATGCGGTGGCGGCACAGTATGAAAACGTGGCCATCGAAGACGATCAGGGGTCGCACTTTCGCCTGGTGGTTCGTCGTGACGGTGAGATGGTCTGGCGAGCGTGGAATTTTGAAGCGAGCGCAGGGCAGTGGCTCAATCGTTACATCGAACGATACGGTATCCGTAACGCGCAGTAAGCAGTTGCCCTGCCGGAGCGCGAACTCCGCAGGGCCGGACAACCATCAATATCAGAGAGGTATTAACTATGTCAGTAACCGATGTTAAAGCAAAAGCACCTAAAAAAACCAGCGTAAAGAAACCCACCAAAACCGAAATGGCGGCATTTCAGGCGGCTATCGATGCGGCGCAGACCGAAATCGTTCCGCTGTCCGATCTCGTTAAATCCCCGTTTAACGTTCGCACCATCCCGTATTCCGTGGACAGCGTCCGCACACTGGCTGAAACCATCGCCTCAGCAGGGCTGCTGCAGAACCTGATTGTGCATGACATGGACGACGGTAAATCCGGCGTGGCGGCAGGTGGTCGCCGTCTGAGCGCCATGCTGTGGCTTGCGAAAGAAGGCCGCCTCCGCGCCGACCATCCGGTGACGGTCAAGCGCGTGTCCGCCGAACTGGCAAAGCTGGCCTCCTTTATCGAGAACGACCAGCGCGCCGCGATGCACCCCGCCGAGCAGATTGCCCACTTCGGGCGACTGGCAGCCGAAGGTAAAACTCCCGCGCAAATAGGTGACGGGCTGGGCTACGGCTCGCGCCACGTGCAGCGGATGCTGAAGCTCGCAAATCTGGCTCCGTCTCTGATGGAACTGCTGGCGACCGATAAGCTGAGCGTTGAGCAGTGTCAGGCGCTGTGTCTCGAAGACGACCAGACCCGTCAGGTAGAAATTTACGAAGGTGTGAAAGCCAGCTACAGCAGCGCGCCCGCCCATCTGCTGAAAAACGCCGTCACGGACACCGAAGTGCGTATCACCGCCCCGCAGTTTGTCTTTATCGGACGCGAAGTCTACGAGGCGGCAGGGGGCTATGTCCGTGAAGACCTGTTCAGCCAGGAAGAGGGCGAAGGTACGGCAGACCGTGTGCTGGTTGACCGTCTGGTGCAGGAGAAGCTGGAGAGTATCGCGCAGGAGGTTCAGCAGAATGAGGGCTGGAAATGGGCGCAGGGTCGGGCTGCCCGTATCTGGCACCACGGTGAAGACGCGCGCGAATACGTCATGCCCGATGTGCCTGATCCTGTCTACACCCTACATGAGCAGGAGCGTCTTAACGAGCTTCACGAGCAGTACGATGAATACTATGCCGCATGTGAGGAATCGGATGCCATTGAAGACGAAATTGCGGCGCTGGAGCTGACGGGCGAAATCAACTCATGGACGGACGAGATGAAGGCGAATGCCGGCGTGGTGGTGAGCCTGTATGAGGGCAGGGCGCTCGTTCAGCGTGGGATTCGCCTTGTGGCAGATATGCCGGAGGACGAGAAGCAAGCCAATGAGCCGTCAGTGTATTCCTCCTGTACGCCAGATGCCGCAGAAGGGATCAGCGTACCGCTGCTAACCAAAATGACCTCCGAACGTACGCTGGCGGTTCAGGCTGACCTGATGCTGCAGCCTGAAAAAGCGGTGGCGCTGATGGTCTGGCGACTCTGTACCTGCGTGTTCTCCGGTTGTCTGACAACGACCCACCCGTTTCGTATCAGCCTGACGGTGTCTCACAGTACCCTGACTGAAAATGCCCCGTCCGGAAAAGAAGGTGCAGCATTCGATGTCCTGATGAAAGAGAAAGCCCGTTTACAGGCGCTGTTACCCGCCGGATGGGAGAAGGATTTCACTACCTTCTTTGGCCTCGACGGCAATCTCCTGATGTCGCTGATGGCATTCTGTACCGCCTGTTCCGTGGATGGTGTGCAGACCCGTGACATGGGGCATACCTCCCGAAGTCCGCTCGATACGCTGGAAACGGCGCTGGGCTTCCACCTGCGCGACTGGTGGCATCCGACGAAAGAGAACTACTTCGGCAGTCTGAAGCATCCGCAGATTGTGGCCGCACTGAAAGAGGCTGGCCTGACGGGCGCGGCAGGGGATGCGGAAAAGATGAAGAAGGCCGATGCAGCCGGACATGCGGAGCATTTCATGAAAGAGAACCGCTGGGTTCCGGCATGGCTGAAAGGTCCTGCGCCTGTAGCGGAAGCTCCTGCCGACGAATGCACCACTGACAACGCCACCACGGCACACGCCGCCTGATAACGGAGAGCCGCCCTGCGGGGCGGCAATAAGGAGATACCCATGAACCCTATCGTAAAAAGCAGCATCCGCACCGAACTGACCGATATGTTCCCCTGTGAGTTCGAAGCGTGGCGGGAACGGGGCGATGACGAGCGCCAAGTGCTGTCCACGGCGGTGATGCACTTCCTCAATGTCCCGACAGGCTGGCAGGTCAATGCCGAGTACCGCTGCGAGTTCGGGGGGCTGTTCCCCGTGCAAATCCGTTTTACCGCCCCCGATGAGCAGTTCCATCTGTGCGTCTGCAGTCCTGGTGAGGTCTGCGCGGAGTGGCTGGCTGTACTGGTGTCTGCAGATGGCAGTTTTGTCCGTGAAGTTATGCGGGTGGAGAAGTTCGCCCCCGAACGATTCAACATGCTGCTGACGGTGGCGGGCAGTATCTGCCAGATGGAGTATACCGTGCGCGGAACGGCAGCGTTTCTCCTTGAGGAGGTGGTCTTATGATCCCGATATCTCTCTCCCTGGTGCCGCAACGTCCTGAGCGACGCGCCGCGATGCAGGCGATTGGCGAGGTCGAGAAGAAACTCGCACGCGGCGCGCATCTGGCTGCATACCCGTACGCCAGGGCATTTTTCCGCTATTTCAGGGGCTGCAAGCGTATTACGGTCAGGGAGCTAAATTACTTCGCGCCGGTGCTTACTGCGCAGGAACTGCGCGGCAGTAAGGACAGCTGGCTGAATGCCATCGATACGCTGATCGAGAGCCGGGGCGTCTGCTGTTATCTTCCCCTGCCTGCGGGCGCCGGTCAGCATCTGTTTCCGGAAGTACGCTTTCAGCAGAATGAGCGTGTGCGCCGCCAGAATGAGTTGCTGGACGAAAAATACTCCCGCCAGCGCCGTAAAGAGCTGTGCCAGCGTGAACGCACTTACCAGGCGATGGCGGGGCAGGCTGAGATCGAACTGGCCTTCCATACCCCTCAGACGGTGAGCAGCTGGAGTTCGAGATGGTCCGGTACAGGTCTGCATGAATACGAACTGGAATCCATGTTCTGGCGCTGGAGTGACCGGTTCCCGTCACTGGCCTCGCTTGACCGTGGGGTGTGCGCTGGTGAACCGTTCTGGTACGTCACGTATGAAGCTGCGAAGCTGGCGCGAGAGGCTCATGCCGCGGTGGTGCAACTTGAGCGCTGGATGGTACCAAACAAGCTGGTTAATCAGAATAATTACCATGACGCACGCGAAATCTACCCCTGAACCTAAAGGCAAAATTGTACCGCAGCGACGCAGGAACCTCTGCAGCTTCCTGAAATACCGTGCTGTCAATACGGTGCTCCCAGGATATTGATAACTCCTCTAACGAGCTAAAAAAAGGCAACACTTTGTGTTGCCCAGACTTATCAGGATGCGACTGATGGCGTAACCGTTTTTTCCGGTTTTGCAGAGTCAAAAAGCCTCTTGCATACAGCACTGTTGCCCCAGCACTGTTCGTACGGATAGCCAGTCAACTCTTCCATTACTTCCCGTACATCAGATGCGATATCATCAATTTTCCCGCCAGCTTTGATACGGGCAACTTCTGCAAGAACAATCAGATGCGTTTTCCGGTTCAACATCATTTGTCTGCTGAAATAAATTCCGCCAAAGGCAAGCGCAAGAACCCCAATAACGAAGACCAGTGCAATGGCTGTTACGGCGCTTTCTGGTTGAGTATGCGCCCCGGATTGAAAACCGAAGAAACTTAAAATAACGCCCATCGTGAAGACAATTCCAGAACGCACGAGTTTGCCTGAGAACGTCATTGTTCCTGCGTAAATACCTTCACGTCTACGACCAGTGAAGGCCTCATCGATATCTGCAAGAAATGTGTATACCGTCCAGGGAATGTAATAAACGCCGCCGGTCCCGATACCAAAAATCACCGTGATAGCCAAAATTGCAGCTGTGGCGTACTGTTGCGGAACCTGCATCAGGTGAAGCGCGAAATAGCAGCATACGGAGAATATGACGATTGAAAGAGCAATAATGTAGGGTTTACTGAACCCCTGTTTCACGCAGATAGCGATAAAAATAGCGGTTGAAAACAGTTGCAGAACAGAGTTTAGGCTGCTCAGCCCGGAGACCATAGTGGGGTCATATTGAAGAACAAATATAATGAAGTATGTAAATATGGATGCAAAAAGCCATTCCGCACCGAAACCAAACAGATACATTCCGAGATGCTTTCTGAACACCTTAAGATGAAAGGTGGACCACATATCGACTGTCAATTCGGCCATTTTCTGGGGTAGAGAAGTTTTTGTGCAGGCATTGGTGTGAGTATCCTCTGTTTCTCTCTCCCACGTGAACCAGTACAGCACGCCTACCGCAAGGATTAAAATCAGTCCATACGTCAGTGCCGTAAAAAAGAACGGAGTGGCTGAATCTTTTCCGTAAATCAGGATGAACTGTCCTGGAATGAACGCCGCAAGGAAGTTAGCACCTTTACCGAAGATAGCCTTATAGCCTGTTAATTTTGAGCGAACTGCAAAATCATCGGTCATTTCAGTCGCCAAAGTTTCATACGGCACCATGACAGACGTATATATCAGTTCAAAAAGAATATAGGTTGACAGGTAATACCAGAATCCAAAACCTTCCACCCAGAGAAGCGGGTAAACCATCATCAGCGGTATACCCAGCAAAATAAAGAAGCGACGGCGACCGAAGCGTTTACCAAGTCTTGTCTTGCCAAAATTATCTGAAATATACCCCATTAAAGGATTGCTGATCGCATCGACAATGCTGGCGATAGAAAAAATTGCAGAGGCCTGCAGGAGTGTCAGTCCGCAGAAAGTTGTGTAGAAATACAGTAGCCAGATACCTGCAATCGCCAGTGCGCCGCTACCCAGCAGATTTCCCCCACCGTAAGCAAGCTGATGCTTAAGCTGTATCGTCCTTACAATTGTCACAGTACCACCCCTTAAAAATAAAACACCGTTTTATAAAAAATTTGTGAATTATGATTTTTTATGGAGGCCGCTGTTTTTGAACCTGCTCACATATCTCTTCAGAGAAGGGAACAACTCGGGAATTCTGTGAGGTGAATCACGTGGGTTGCAGTACGATGGTTTAGAAAAGGCAAAAGGCAGCGCATACGCGCTGCCTTTCTGTTATCCGATTTTCAGCAGGTGGCAATAATGCAACCTGTTGCTGATGCTCAATATCCGCTATTATCCGCAACGGCGCTTGAGGCTTTTTGCCTCATAACGTTTGGTTGGTTTGTTACCGTGTTGTGTGGCAAAAAGAGAAAAGCCCCGAGTAATTTTTCAATTAACCCGAGGCTCAATCTTGATACTAGACACATCAGAGATTAGCCGCTTACCTGCCGAAAGGCAAGGAGAAGTAAGCGATGAAACTGCCGCGAAGTACCGTTATCTGGTGCGTATTAATCGTGTGTTTAACACTGTTGATATTCACTTTCCTGACCCGGAAATCGCTCTGCGAAATCCGGCTGAAGGACGGAAACCGGGAGGTCGCTGCTGTGCTAGCCTACGAATCCGGTAAGTAGCAAACTGGAGGCGGGGAATATCCCCGCCTTTTCAGGGAACTCTTTTGTTGTCTGGTCATTACCGCAAGCGCCTTTATGAAGGGGTTGTCAGTTCGCTGGCAGCCCCTTTTTCCGTATGCAGTCTGCAATTTGTTTCTGTAAGTTGTCCCTGCCTGTTGCCTGTTGCCTGTTGCCTGTTGCCTGTTGCCTGTTGCCTGTATTGGGTGATTGTTGCGTAGACGTTTTATGGTCATCATCGGCAGGCGTGAAGAGAGTGCTTTGTCGGGCGTCCGGGCGGGCTGTCATGCTTCGCACAGAGCCAGCCAGGCTGTCTCTGCCCTTCGGGTTTAATCCCTGACGCAACACCTACACCACGGCTTGCTCCGACCGTTCCGGTCAGGCCGCCTTCACCGCAACTGCGATAAAACCGCATCTGCTCTTCTGTCCGGACCGCGATTCTCCTTCGTCGATTCCCGTTCCGGCGCGTGTGCATCCTCCCGCCCTCCGGCGAACCACCTCCCGTGGGTTCTGCGCGGAGGGCGTTTTCGTAGCACCGTCGTCCGGCCGTCATCAAGGGGTGAAATGCACGTCGCCCAAAACTTTTTCCGGATGAAGCCCGAAAAACTTTTCGTCGCCGCCCCTTGAGTGCCTTCCGTCCGCCGTCGCTACTTTGCCCTTGCCGCGAAGAACTCACCGGGAGATGGAAACATCACCAGACAAGGAGAAAACCAGAATGCACACACAAAACGTCAAAACCGCCGCTTCAGAATCTACCGGAAGATGGGGTACAGACCCAAAAGCCCGTCTGGCCTGTGTCATTGCTGAGCAGCGTTCTTACCTGCTTGAGCTTTGCCAGGTATGGAATCTGCAACTGTCAGAAGACGACGAAGCGGAAGAGGTCTGCAACATCCTCTGCGCCATGAGCAAAAACGTCTGGAACGAAGGTGTGCTCGACTGGATGCGTGACAAACCGATTATGTCGTTTCATATCGTCCAGCCGTGGTTAGAGGCCAAAGCCTGCGCGGTGCGTCTGTACGGTGAGACGGGCTTCGCGGCGTGGACGTATGCGAACAAGAGCCT
This sequence comes from Lelliottia sp. WB101, assembly GCF_003051885.1. Lineage (NCBI taxonomy): Bacteria > Pseudomonadati > Pseudomonadota > Gammaproteobacteria > Enterobacterales > Enterobacteriaceae > Lelliottia > Lelliottia sp. WB101. The sequence continues at coordinate 32,470 of NZ_CP028521.1, read as the reverse complement.
GAAAGACTGTATGGCTTTTGAGGGCACCATGATCCGAATGGATGCCTGTTAATCAGTATGACCCACGGCGGCAGGGGTTGCCGCCACCGACAACCAAAGGAGAAAACCATGCACTTACATCTGACTGAATCATCTGCCATTTTAGGCATGAACGCGACCTGTGAAGCCGAGCGCGCTTACTGGCTGAGCCGCGAGAAAGCCAGCGTGTCTGCCCCCGTCGAAATCGATGTGGTGAAGTTTCACGAAGCGGCGGGGCTGATGTACCCGATGAACTGGCGACACGATACCGCGCAGGACACGGAAACCTTCATGCTCGCGGAAATGTACTGCGGGAACGTCACCGAAATTTATGCGCGCTGCGGTCGTCGTTATTTCCGGATGCGCGACTACTGCAACACGAACCACGCCGACATTGTGAAGAAAGTTAAGGAGGTATTCAGCCCGAAAACCACAGGCCAGAAATGAAAAAAGCAGACTTTCGTCTGCTCTCTCTTGCCAGATTCCGCGCCTGAGAAACAACGAATCTGGCTTCAACTAAAAGGAATCAATGATGAATCACTTCAGTGAAGTGTCGATTGTTACACCGACGGCGCTGTATGTCCAGATGCTTGAGGCAGAAAACGTGCCCGTGAAAAAGCAGGTACGCATTAAGCGCGATGATATCGCCTCTGATGCACTCAGTCCGGAAATGCGGGCGCTGGGCCGTCATATCGCGCACTGTCGTAAAAAAGGGCGCTCAGTGCGTATTCCTGCCATGCGCGGGAGTGAGTGGGGGCATGTGTTGCGCACGCTGGAACTTAAGCGCGCGTGTAACTGATAACGGAGCCGCCCCTGACGGGGCGGAATTTCAGAGGAAGAACCATGTCACAACTGAGTTTTGCCAGCTTCTTTGATCAGGCGAAAGCGTCAGAACCCCACGCGCCGCAGCGGCCTGCCGTAATTCCTGCACAAAGTCCGATACCTGCCCGCCAGCGGTTAACCATTGATGAGGCGCGGCGGCAGTTTATCCGCGTGTTTAAGGACACCGCCCGCAACCTGCGCCGCTGGGATGTGTTCCGCGACTTCATAACGCTTGCAGCCAGTGAGCTTGATCTGGCGCGTATCAGGACACCGGAGAACATCGAGAGCAGCCGCGAGATTTCCGCGAAGTACGGCGTGAGCGATATCAAAAATTTGCATGAGCTTTTCGTCCTGATGGTCTGCGCACTGGAGGCGAAATTCCATGATTTTCTCGGCGCCATCTTTATGGAACTGGAGCTGGGCGACGACAGGAACGGGCAGTACTTCACCCCCTATCATGTCCAGTTGTTACTGGCGAAGCTGGTCTTGCCGGACGTTGAGCAGACGATACGACGTGAAGGGTTTGTCGCCGTCAGCGATCCGGCCTGCGGCGCGGCGGGGATGATCGTTGCGTACGCTGAGATGCTTCTGGAGGCCGGTTATAACCCGTCTGAGCAGATGTATGGCCATTGCATCGATATCGACCCGATCGTGGCGGATATGGCGTTTATACAGCTTTCTTTGCTGGGTATCCCTGCGGAAGTGGTCACGGGAAATGCGCTAACGCTGGAATGTAGCAGGGTGCGTTATACCCCTGTTTATTACATCAATAACTTTGAGAAACGACAGGACGATCAGCGGCGTTTCCGGACCATGCGCGAATTTATGCGTGGCATGACGGAGGCGGCGTAACCGGACGGGAGGGCAGGGGATCACCCTGCCTTTTGCGCCGCGAAAAACCCACGCCACTGCGGGGCGAACGAACAGGGCCGCGCTGACGCGCCGCCCTCTGTCGTTCTGTGTTTCCTGTCTGTTCTTCTCTGTCACTGCTGCGTGCTGGTTATCCTCTGTCTGGTGTTTTTACTCCTGTTCTTTACGGTGCTCCTGCTTCTGCGGTGTGTTCTGGCGGGAAAGACCTGAAGGGCCAGAACCATGGCCACCTTCGGCTCCCCGTCCGTTACGGCCGGGTCGTCAGCCCGACTGCGCCAGCCAGCTGCTGCGCACCTGACAGGCTCCGCCGAACCCGCAAGCGGTTTCGGGCTAACGCTACGGTCTGATGGCTAGGGTCAACACCTGCAGCCGGCTGACGCCGCCGCGTTCACCGCTACGGCGATAAACCTGCCGCAGCTCTTCGGGCCGGAACCGCAATTCGCCTCCCGGCGCTTTGCGTTCCGGACGTGTCCATACTCATCAGCTCCGGGAATACTTGCTTCTGACGGTTCTCCGCGAAGGGACGTTTTGTCGCACCGGCCAGGCTAAATACGAAGGGGGAAATGCACGCCGCCATAAACTTTTTGCAGGCAAAAACTTTCCGTCGTCGCCCTTGTATTTCGCCAGTCTGCCGTTGCGCCTTTGTCCCTGTCGCAACGAACTCGTCGAAAGATGGATATTAACCAGAGAGGGAGAAATACAGAATGCACACGCAGAACAATAAAACCGCCGCTACTGAATCTGCCAAAAGATGGGATGAAAAAAAGAAAATCATAACGTCTGAGCAATTTCATGATCTGGTCTGCTACATCCTCGCCTGCGCTGAAAATCAGGCTCAACCAGAATATTTCAGACTTCCTGAAGATGCGGAAGCTTTTAGTCTGTCCTGCGATACTGATAATTCATCGGTAACGGTCTGGATGGTAAAAGGCTGGCCTCTGGCTGTACAAACTGAAACCGGTGAATTTGCCTGTGTGCTGTCCGGTGAATCACGGATTAATACGCCGGAATTTCGCCTTATTGTTCCGGATGAAAACCGAATGCGTTATATCACTGAACTGTTTTTTACCCCACTCGGGGAAAGCATGGTGATGAACTGGCTGAGTCAGCACTCAGATTATGATGGCGGGTACTGGAATTATTATGTTATAACGGAAGGTGCACAGGGTAAAATTGCACCTCATACCCATGCCAGATTGAAAACGACCGGATATATGGCCCCTGAGTTTGACGGTACATACAAAATGTGCGTGCCGGGTAATTATTTCGAAGCAGACGTCAGCGCTGATGCAGCAGGAATAATTGCAACGCTGATGATCCTGAATGTAGTTTCATGGAAAGCGTCTGAAATGGGTGAGAAGTATGCGCGCACCTGTCAGCTCCTTGTCGAACGTCAGGATGCACTAAAGGATTATATCAGCATCATCAAACACCCCGAGGCGCATTTAATTTATCGCGCCATTAATTAAATTCTGAGACGCCGCTTCGGTGGCGTTAATTTCTGTTCAGGAAGGACAACAACAATGCTGATGAAACTGATTTTTTGCGCTACCGACCATATGGAAAACAGGACACTTTCACGCTGAAGGATATCACCTCCTGGGGTGAAAGTTATCCGTGGGTATTTGATACGACTTACGGTAACATCCTTGATATCGGTGGCGTGTCATATCCTTTATTGAAAATGAAGCGTGCTGGTCTGTCAAAGTCACTCAGAAAGTTTGTGTTTCACATGCAGCGTAAACATAAAGCGAACTATATTCATTTTGACTGTGATGCAAATCCGGTAGCGGGAGAAGATACCTTCGACTGATGATTCCAACTGACGCGACAGCCTGGACTGAAATGTCAGCCAGGCTATTTTTCTTCCTCTCGTTTAACTTTTATCCCCTCATAAATCTCCCTGACTTCCCCGGCATATTTCATCCGCTTCTCTTCCTGCTCCGTGTCGTTTTTGAATCCGGCATTGTACGCCCCCACGGCCCGCCATGAGTAACCCCAGCGTTTGAATGCAATAGCGAGGTAGTACGCACCGGTGTAGATATTCATGCATACATCATTCTTTAAGTGCTCCGGTGTAATCCCGAACTGCGACAGGTGATTAAAGTTCTGAGAATGGATCTGCATTCTGCCTATTGCGTAACTGTCCGGCGAGACATAGTTCAGCGCATTATCACGCCATGAAGATTCACGAAATGAAACTGCACGCAGCAGGTCAGGTTCTATTTTATAATCCCGTCCCGCCAGTTCATAACAGTCAGCCATAACCCCGAACGGGAGCACTGATACCAGCAGTAAAACCGACCTGATGTTCATCCCTGATATTCCCTCTTTTACCCGAAAATTCGCATTTCAGCCATGTTACTCAAAAACAGATCTACCCGGAATACCCCTAGCCGACAGAGGACCGCAATTACCTCAAGCCTGCTCTTTAGCCCGGAAAACCCCACACCCGTCGCAAGCCTTCGCCTTGCATGATGTGCCTTTAACTTCATTCACTTATACACGTTTTGAGCACTCTGTTTTTGCCGTTTTTTATTCAGAGGGAATCCACGCCCATTCGTCATTGACTCCGGAAATGGTCGCCCTGTAGTCGTGAGTGACTCTTTGTTTTCAGTCAGTTACTTAAATGGAGTGGGGTCGGGAGTCGAATCCGAAAATTGAAAAAAATGGAATCCCTTTGACCTGCATCACGACTCCATCATCAGAAACCAGGAATCTATGTCTACTCTCACAGTTTTATTTTTTGAGATATTTCCAGAAATCACTTAATAAACGTCAATAAAGGAGTTTCAGATGCCTAAGATTCAGGTTTACGTCAATAATGCTGCGCTTGATAAGATTAACGATATTGTTGAGGAGAAGCGGCAGGGAGGAGCGTCCATGCAGGATGCCAGTATTTCCAGTACGGCATCGATGCTTATTGAACTGGGTATTCGTGTTTACTGCATTCAGCTTGAGAGGGGTCAGGGAGGGTTTAATCAGGCGGAGTTTAACCGCACCATGCTGGAATACATGGTTAAAACCAACAGCATATCTAATGAGCTGCTTAAGCTTGCAGTGAAAGGTAATTTATCGCAGGAAGAACTGGCGCACATGAAACTACGTATTCGCGATCATGCTGCAACAGAACTGGAGCGCTTTTACCCGCAGATTGAAGACGAATCTGAATGAGTCTGTGTTATTTTATTCTGATATTCATTAATGAAACGACAATAAATGTTTTAACGAAAAATTTTCTGATGCATAAAGTTTTAGGAATTAAGAATGCAGGTTTTGAATGGTTCGTTTAGTTGTTGTTGATGTTTTTAATGTTCGAAAATGGATGGGTTGATTACCGTCAAATTTTGGTTGATTGATATTGTAAAAGCAGGTGAAATTGCGTTTTAAAATATAGTAATTAATGTCTTGTTAAGTATAATGAAGTCAGCATAAGTCAAACTGAAAGGAGAGTTAACTTAAAGGGATTATTAAATTATGAAATATGATATCTAAAAAGTCGCGGTAGAAAGGGCGGCAACCCAGACTACCGCTGACCACCAATAACCTAAACCCATTTAGAAGAGAGGTTACGATGGCTAACGTCGATCCTACATACAGTGGTAATACAAGCAAGCTTTTTCCTGAGATTCCTCCAGTACACTTCGAGATTATGGAGGATTATTCATCAGGATATACAAAAAAAGACATTGCTGTGCGTAAAGGCATCAGCAGACAAGCAGTAGCAAGGATGTTAAAAGAGTGCAGTGATGTCTTTGAGTGTGAGTCTGTTGAGCACGTCAGAGTTGTCTACTTAAACCGTAGATTGAAGTACTTCCCACTCTAATATCTTATTTGGCCAAACTATAAAAGAGCGCTACGGCGCTCTTTTTTTGTTCAATTACTGTTACATTTTCATTGATTTACATCAATCTAGGGTTGCCGTATTTTCGTTTTTTTCAAGTAAATTCTTTTAAAAACAATTGGTAATAATTTTTCTTCAAAGTCTTGAATGCTCAGAATGGCCTTAGTAGCCTATAAGCCTCAAACAAAAGGAATGATCGAATGCGTAGGCTTACTGTTTGTGAGAATAAAAAAAGAGGGATGGTTCTCCGGGTATATGTGGATCATGAAACGCTTGAAAGATTAAAAGTTAGCGCATCTAAAGCTAAGCGCAGTAAAGAACGCGAAGCATCAGCTAGGATTGATCATCATTTATCTATAGTTGATGTATTACCTCAGGATTTTTAATCTAAGTGTTATAAGTTAGCTGCTACAGGATCATCCTGCAGATGATCCTGTGTCGGTATGACTTACTTTATTGTCTGCCGCTTTTGAAAATTTAAAATCTGTCAAAGAGGAATTATCATGAAATTGGCTTCAATGACCAAAGGGATTTCTGCGTCTTCAAATAAGGCATGGGGTTATCTGAAAGAAACGTATCGTCGTCATAAAGCGTCTCTTGCATTACTGGCAATTATGGCAGCTGCGCCATCTATTGCTAATGCCGCAGGCACCGATTTACTGGCAACAGGTAAAGACGATGTAGTTTCGACCTTCGGCCAGGATTCACTGGTTATGATGTGCGTCATCATCGCTGAAATTATTGTCAGCATCGGGATGTACATTAAAACCAAGAACCTGATGGTTCTGTTAGGGCTTGCGGTTGTGATTATTTTCACCACCGTCGGTTTCTCCTTCGTGAGTTAAATGATGGAGGGAAACCATTTCGATAAATACCGTTTCCCGAAAACTCTGTCAGAGCAGACCCGTATTCTGGGTCTGCCTCTTGATGAATTTATTCCCGCCGCAGTTTTCGGCGGGATTTTAATGCTCAACAAGAGCTACATGTTCGGCATGGTTGTTGCCGTCGTGTTGTGGCAGTTAATTCGAACAGCGAAGCGCGGAAAGAGCAGCAAGTGGTTATATAACTGGTGCTACTGGTATTTACCCATCGAACTGCTGCGCGTCGTTTACAAACTTATTCCTGATTCGAGTTACCGGAAATGGATTAAATAGCGGCAGGGACTTCTATGCACATTACGGCCCGTAATAACACCACCCGACTGGTGTCCCTCATTATCGGCGGTCTTATTCTTCTCATCTTTATTCTGGCTGTGTCCGTGGCGCGCCTTGCATTCACGAATATCGACCTTGTTCACAAGCGTCCGGTGATTGTGACCCCCATGCAGTACAACGCCCCGTTTTCAGTTTCAGAAAATCAGGCTGATGCGGACTACCTGCGCATGATGACCCTGTCATTTCTGGCCCTGCGCCTTAACGTGTCCCCGGAAACTGTGGACATGAACCACGCGTTCCTTCTCTCCTACGTCAAAACGGAAACCCTTCAGGACTTCACCAGCGTGCTGGACGATGAGTCAAAGCGAATTAAGGACAACAGCGTTAACTCCGCGTTCTACCAGACCGATATCACGGTCTATCCGGCAGACGGTCGCGTTGACATTCGCGGCGTACTGAAAACCTGGATCGGGACCGCGCGGCCTGAAACGGAAATTAAGGCGTTCCGTCTTGACCTGGAATACCACAACGGGCTGACCCGCATTGCCCGATTCGTGGAGGTCAATAATGAAAAGTAACCTGATGGCGGTATTTGTCGCCGCCGCACTGAGCGTGGCGCTGCCTGCACAGGCCAGTGCCAGTGCGCTACCGGCAGGCACGCTGACTCTTCCGCAGAAAGGGCAGTTCACGCTGTCCGTCAGCTCCACCAACCCCAACATGATCCACATCCCGGGCGATGTGGTATCGGCTATTTCCGGACCAGCAGGCACGCTGACGGAGAAGCATCTGACCTCATCCGGTGCGGTGGTCTTCACGGCTGTCACGGACAAGCCCTTCACGTTTTACGTGGAAACCCGCAAGGGGCAGACCTTCCCTGTGGCAGCCACGCCGGTAAAAGGGCAGGGGAAGGTCTACCGCCTGCTGGGTGATATGCCGGTCAGCACGCCCGAGGCAAAAGCCTGGGAAACTGCACAGCCGTACGAATCACTGCTGCTGTCGCTGAACAACCAGGCCATGAAGTCAGCCCTGCCTGACGGCTACACACCGGTTAAACCCGATGTTGCCGGTATTACCGTTCCGTCCCGCCTCCAGGCCTCCGCCGAGCAGGCGTGGACGGGTCATGCCCTGCGCATTGACCGCGTACGTATCACCAACCCTCACAGCTACGGCGTCGCCCTGCGTGAACAGGACTTCTGGAAACGCGGTGTGCGCTCGGTGATGTTTGACAGCCAGGCCAGCACGCTGATGGCGGGTGCCACGCTGCGGGTCTTTATCATCCGTGATGCGGAGGGGCAACCCTGATGGCCAACGTGAATAAAGCGGTACGTAAGAAGCAGGTGGCGCTCCTGGTGGCCATTGCGCTGGGGATGGGAGCAAGCGGCGCGGGCGCATGGTACCTGTCCACTATGAACGCAAAAAAAACGAAGGCGGTCGCAGCACCGCGCGAGCCCGCGCCGGACATGACCGGCGTGGTGAACCATACCTTTGACGGGAAAGTGCAGAAGTCCGCCATCACTGAAGCGCAGAACCTCAATAAACAGACCCAGAAAGAGCTGAAAGGCCTCCGCGCTGAGATGCAGACCCTGTCGAAAGACCTCAAAAGTAGCCAGGCGCGTATCGGGGAGCTGGAGGGGGACAATAAGCTGCTTCAGACCCAGCTTGAAGAGTACGGCAAAACATCCGTGACAGGCATCAACGGCGAACCGTTTCCGGGAGGAACGCCTGCTGGCAGTCAGTCAGGCGGAAGCGGTACCGTACCCCCGCCGACGTCCTTCTGGCCTGCCGGCGGCGGCACACAGCCTGCACCTCCGGTCTATGCGCCTGTGGTACGCGAGGGCGCGCTGGACATTACTGCCTTTGATAACCCTGCAGATTTGGTCACTAAACCGAAGTTCCCATGGATTCACTCGGGCAGCTTTGCTGAAGCCATCGTTATTGAAGGGGCGGATGCCAATGCATCCGTCACCGGCAATAAAAACACCGTCCCGATGCAAATCCGTCTGACCGGCAAGGTGCAGATGCCAAACGACAGGGAGTATGACCTCAGAGGGTGCTTTGTCACGCTCGAAGCCTACGGCGATGTCTCCAGCGAGCGCGCAGAGGTGCGTACCCGTTCGATCAGCTGCGAGATAGGCGAAGACACCATCGACCAGAAGATTGCCGGTCACGTCGGCTTTATGGGCAAGAACGGTATCAAGGGTGAGGTCGTCATGCGCAACGGCCAGATCCTGCTGTATGCCGGTACTTCGGGCTTTATCGACGGTATCGGGAAGGGGATCGAAAGTGCCTCCTCCACGTCCGTGGGAGTCGGGGCGACGGCCAGCCCGAGTGCGGCTGACATCATCGGTTCGGGCGTCGGCGGAGGAACCGGCTCCGCTGCCAAAACCCTCTCTGATTACTACATCAAACGTGCCGAGCAGTATCACCCTGTGATCCCGATTGGCGCCGGGAATGAAGTGACGCTTGTGTTCCAGGACGGCTTCCAGCTGGAAAGCGTGCAGGAGCTGACGGCGAAGAAGGCAAAGCGCACTTCTGCACAGCAGCCTCCACAGCCTGTGGCCCCGCGTCAGCCCACCCTGCAGTCCTCGACCAGTGAAATGCTTAAAAACCTCGGTGATTTCCAGCTGGGGGATGCTGTCGCGCCCGTACCGGGCGACGCGGTGGAGTAACCCTTAACTCAGGCTGCGAGTGCAGCCATCACAATCCGGAGCTGTCGGTGCCCTGAAAGACGTGAAAGGGATGGGCGGTAGCGTGTCCGGACGTATCAGAAGGAAGAGAGTATGTCGGATGTACTGGACAACATGCAGGAGCGCATGGCGCTTCTAAACGACCTTCAGGAGCAGGCACTGCTGTCATCAGCGACGCAGAGTCAGCAAGAAAGCGCCCGGGAATGCGGGTGCGGCAACACTATCCCGGAGGAGCGTCGTCAGGCACTACCGGGCGTCATCACCTGCGTGGACTGCCAGTCTGCGCGTGAGAAGGGGCTTAAGTGCCAGGGATTCAGCCTGACAAGACGTTTTGCCGGATTCAGCGGTGGAGCCGGTCAATGAAAGCGTCTCTGGTGCGTCATATCGAGTCGTATGGCCATGGTGAACTGATGGCATTTCGTCGTGAGCTTGAGCGTGTACGTGCTGAGGTGTTGTATCACTCCAATCACCGGAACATGCCGTTGCCCCGCCAGCGGCTGGCTCTGCAGTGCGGGACATTTGCCGGGCTTACCTGCATCGCCGTCAGCGCTCCCCTGCTGGTCTGTCTGGGCTCTACGCTCGCAGCGGTCGGGCTGGTTCTGCGCTACTCGACCCGACCGGCAAACCGGATGGACTGGATGCAGGCGCTGATTGAGTCAGTGGATATTCCTGTCGGTGGCTACATGGAAATTTATCGTGACCCGGCCATTCTGGCCCATCCATACCCCGAAGAGGCCCTGGCGCACTGCGCTACTCAGGAAATGATGCTCATCCAGCAACTGCTTGAGAAAAAGAGTGTGCCCACGGCCTTTCCGGCCTGACTTTCTGAAGGAACTAAATCAATGAAAATGCTCATTCTGCCTGCCGTAGCAGGTGTCCTTATGTTAACCGGCTGCGCGGGTGTCAAAAGCGACTTTGACTGCGATGCCACCACGTCCGACCGCTGTATGACGATGAGCCAGGCCAACCAGCTGGCACGGGATAAAACCGGCAGCGACGCGCCGGGAAAGCCGGCTGCGGGCGCAGTGCGTTCCCCGGCTGAACTGCCGCGTACCGTGCCGGTCGTGTCCTCGCATAATGTGCCCGCGCAGTCGGTACCCACGACTACGCCTCCGGCCATCAGATCGACGTCGTCTGCTCAGGTGTATTCCGCGTTACCCCACGATAACCAGACAGCGTCTGCCGGCACGGTTCGCGCGCAGCGGGCGGGTGAACAGATTGCCACGGTCTGGGTGGCTCCCTGGATTGACAGCAGCGATGCCTTTCATCAGCCCGGTCGAATCTCGTTTGTGACCAGCGGTCCGGCGTGGGTTATGCCTGCACGAATTAACTGAGGCCCGTGATGAAAGAGATATTTAACATTCTGGGCAAGCTGGCGTCTGCTGCGAAAGAGAAAGACGGGGCGGCGCAGATGCAGCAGAGTCTGGCCAGCATGGACTTCCCGCAGCTGACCAGCGTGCTGCCCTACCGCGACTACGACAAGGAGTCCGGCCTGTTCGTGAACCGCAAGACGGTCGGCTTTCTGCTGGAAGCGACGCCGCTTATCGGGGCTAACGAGCAGATTGTGCAGGTGCTGGAAGACATGGTGAAGAGCAAGCTGCCGCGCAAAACCCCCATCGCGTTTCACCTGGTGGCGTCCAAGGTCATTGGGGAGCAGATGGACGAAGGCCTGTCGCAGTTTCGCTGGGAAGGGGAGCATGCGGAGAAGTTTAACCACATCACCCGCGCCTACTATCAGCGCGCCGCGCAGCTGTCGTTCAACAATCCGCCCCGCCTGCCGCTGACCCTGCGTGATTATCGCCTGTATATCTCCTACGCAGTAAAGGCGAAGAAAAACAGTGCGTCGGTGATGACCGAAATCACCCACACCATGAAGGTGCTGCGCGCCTCCCTTGATGCGGCAAAAATCTCCACGCAGCCCGCCGATCCGCAGGGGCTGGTTAACCTGGTCAGTTCGATGATTAACCATCGTCACGATCAGCTGTATGCGAAGCCGGTGAAGGTGGGAGAGTACGATGAGTTCCATCAGCGCTGCGTTGAGCAGTCGATGGATCTGCAGGTGAGGCCGGACCATGTGCTGATTAACCTGGGCACGCCGGGGACGAAAGATGTGACCTCGACGCGCGCCATGAACTTCATGATGGAGCATAACCCGGACATTTTCCTGCTGTGGATGGGGGGCGACAACCTCGCTAACCTGCTGCATCCGGACCTGAGCATCTCCAGTCCGTTTGTGATCACCTTCGTGATGGAGGCGGAAGAGCAGACTGCCTCGCAGGGGGAAGCGACCCGCAAGTACATGGACAGGGACAAGAAGGCTAACTCCGCCTACGCGAAGATGTTCCCCGCCGTGACCAAACAGGCGAAGGAGTGGAAAGAGATCCGTGAGCGCCTGAACAGCAATGAAACCTGTCTGGTGCGCTACTACTTCAACGTCACGGCGTTCTGCCCGGACGAAGACGAGGCGGCGCTGGTTTGCGAGCAGCAGGTGATTAATACCTTCAAGAAGAACGGCATCGAGCTGATTTCGCCGGACTATATGCAGTTCCGCAACTGGATGGCCATGCTGCCGTTTATCCATGCCGAAGACCTGTGGGATGACATCAAGATGGGCGGGGCGACCTGCCGCGCTGAAAGTTGCCAGGTCGTGAATCTGGCGCCAGTGGTGGCAGATAACCGCCTGTGTCCGGGCGGGCTGCTGACGCCGTCGTACCGCAACCAGCTGGCGTTCCTGGATATCTACGGTGACGGGATGGGGAACACCAATTACAACATGGCGGTGAGCGGCACCTCCGGCGCGGGCAAGACCAACCTGGTGCAGCCGATCCTGCGCAGCGTGCTGGAGTCCGGCGGGATTGGCTGGGTATTTGATATGGGGGACGGCTACAAGTCCTTCTGCGAGAACGTGGGCGGGGTGTACCTCAAGGGCTCCAACCTCAAGTTCAACCCGTTTGCCAACATCAGCGATATCAACACCTCCGCCGAACGTATCCGCGACCAGCTGGCGGTACTGGCCAGCCCCAACGGCAACCTCGATGAAGTCCATATGGAGCTGCTTCTGGGCGCGGTGAAGCGCGCGTATGACGAGAAGCAAAACAAGGCACGTATTGATGATGTCGTCGTTCAGTTGCGTGGGGCACGTGAAAAAGCGATGAGCGAGAACGCTGCCACCATCGCCAGCCGCCTGGATGAGGTCATTACCCTGCTGGGCAAATACTGCAAGGGCGGTGTTTACGGTGAGTACTTCAACAGTGATGAACCGTCACTCAGCGATGATGCGCGTTTTGTGGTGCTGGAGCTGGGCGACCTGGACGACAAGCCAGACCTGCTCATCGCCGTGATGTTCTCGCTCATCATTTACATTGAAGACAAGATGTACCGCACGCCGCGCAGCATGAAGAAGTGCTGCACCATCGATGAGGGCTGGAAGCTGCTCAACTTCAAAAACGACAAGGTCGGCCAGTTTATCGAGACCGGCTATCGCACCGTGCGCCGCCATATGGGGGCCTTTATCACCATCAGTCAGAACATCAAAGACTTTGACGCGGATGAAGCCTCTGCAGCGGCAAAGGCCGCCTGGGGTAACTCCTCGTTCAAGGTGATCCTCAAGCAGGACGCCTCCGAGTTCAAGGCTTACAACCAGAAGCGTCCCAACCAGTTCAGCGAGATGGAGCGCGACATCATCAGCAAGTTTGGTGACGCCAAGCGTCAGTGGTTCAGTTCCTTCATGCTGCGCATCAACGACACCTGCAGCTTCCACCGCCTGTTCGTCGATCCGCTCAGTCGGGCCATGTTCAGCTCGCAGGGCAAGGATTTTGAGTTCATCCAGCAGCGGCGGGCGGAGGGAGTGGGCATTCACGATGCCGTGTACGAACTCGCCTGGCGCAACTTCCCTGAAGAGATGCAGGAACTTGAAAACTGGGAGATGGCGGCATGAGTGACGTTATCAGTCAAAAGGATAATGAGATGGAAAATAACGCGTTAAGCGCAGAACAGACAAATCAGGGTGCCAGTACTGTAAAACCTCCGCTGACGCGTCGCCAGAAGGCGAAACGCCAGTGCCTGCGTAATCTGGGACTGGTGATACTGGCCGTCACCGCGCTGAACGCTGCCCTGACGTCCGCCATGATCTCATGGCGCGCCCCGGCCATCGTGTCCTTCGACATGAAGACCACCATTGACCAGTTTACCGAACAGGCCTCCGAACGCGAGCTGAAAGAGGGGGAACTGGAGCTGCTGACCAGCCGATTTACCTACTCGCTGAATCAGGCCCTGACAGACTATCAGGCGCGTCATTCCGCCCTGATTCTGGTGAAACCAGCGGTTGTATCAGGCATGCCGGATATCACTGCTGAAATTCAGGGCGACATCAGCCAGCGCATGGCGAACCTGGTGGATTAGATGCCGGTAATAAGCAGATCCAGTGCGTTCACAATTTCACTGTGTAAATGGCTGGCTGTTGCTACTGGCTCAGTATCCAGCCGTTTGCTGTCAATGCTGGTCATCAGGTCCGTCAGAATAGTGAAGTTCTTCCCTGAAATATTCACCCCTGGATGTATCCCACTAGTCGGGAGCAGGTTTGCTTTCGGGGTCAGCGGGACGACGATCCGGGTATTCAGTTCATCGAAGAGATCGTGCTGAAGTACCATAAAATAGGGATAGTGCTCCCGTCCTTTCCCTTTGTTCCGATAAATATCGAACTGAGCCATTAAATAACACCCTCGTCGTCAGAAAACAGTCCAGCTTTTTCGATAAAAGCATTGTGTGAGGCAAAAGCAGCCTGGTTTTCCTTCAGATAGCGTTCTCTTCGGGATTGTTTCAGTTTCTCCTGAAGTGCTGCTTCAAGTAATGCTGAAAGGTTTATCCCGCTTTCTTTTGCTTCATCAAACAGGCCTGCATTGATTGTGACGTTTGTTCTTTTCTTTGCTGTTGATAGCTGACGTTGCATGATTCCTCCTGAGTGACAACGGAAGTGTGTTCATTTTTACACACTAATGGTGTGATATCTGGCGATGTAATGCAAATTAAGATGAAAAGGAGTCCAAATGCCAGCCAGAGGCACTTTGTTTTTGCTCGCGTTGATTGCCAGTTTCCAGGTTTTATCAGAGGACCTCGGAACCTGGGGGGAGCTTTACCCCATCGCTGAACAGGACATGCTCACCACCATCAATACCCGTCTGCAGGCCATGAAAGACAGTGGCGAGCTGGATACGCAGCAGGAGGCGTATAAGAAGCAGGTCATCGAAAAGTCCCTGCGGCCCGATCCGGTTGCGGGGCTGACGATTGCACGGGAAAACCGCACCCACTATATCAATCCGTCGATGACGGTCGCAGAAGATCTGGCTGACCATCAGGGGCGCATCTTTGCGCACAAGGGCGACGTGGTGAACCCGCTGGACACAGTTCCGTTTAACCAGACGCTCTATTTCATTGACGGTGATAACCCCGACCATCTGGCCTGGATAAAGCGCCAGAAGCCGGACACGGTGGTGTACCGCGTCATTCTGGTCAACGGGGATATCCGGGAAGCCACAAAAGCGCTGGGTGAGCGCATTTTCTTTGATCAGAAAGGAACAATGTCGCGGCGTTTTGAACTTAATGCAGTTCCTGCGCGCGTCACGCTGGGTGAAGACAAGCGTTCGTTACGCGTCGATACCTTTGCTCTGGAGGAGCAGCGATGAAAAAGCTGTTTTCTGTTTTGTGTCTGGCAATGTCGGGGCTGCTCTGGTCTTCATCTGTATCAGCGAACGCTCTCGAATGTGAGGGTAATTTTGTTAATCCGATCACCGATATCTGCTGGGAGTGCATTTTCCCTGTGACCATCGGCAGTGTGGCGGTCGCATCCGGCGCACAGCCTGACACCGTGAATCCGTCCAGCCCTATTCAGATATGCCCCATGGGCGTGTTCTATCGCGTGGGGATGGCGATGGGCTACTGGGAGCCGATGGCGCTCGCGGATGTGACCCGCTCGCCCTACTGCATGGTGAATCTGGGTGGTTTTAACCTGGGCGTGGGCAGTGTCGGAACCGGTAAGGGTACGCAGGAAGATGGTGATGAACCTGGGGCGTTCTATCATGTTCACTGGTACAAATACCCGCTGACGTACTGGCTGAACATTATTACGTCTGCTGGTTGTCTTCAGGGGGGGGATCTGGATATTGCCTACCTGTCCGAGCTTGACCCGATGTGGAACGACAGCAGTCTCAGCGTCATCATCAACCCGGAAGCGGTGCTGTTCAATAATCCGATAGCACAGGCCGCCTGCGCTGCAGACGCTGCTGCCAGTCTGGTGCATAAACCACTGGATGTTCTGTTCTGGTGTGCCGGCTCTCAGGGCAGCATGTATCCGTTTACAGGTTACACCTCCAACGAGTACAGCCCGTTGCAGTCCACGCTGCTGGTCGCCGAACGTATGGCGTTCAAACTGCACCGTGAGGGCCTGATTATGAACTCCATCGGGGTGGATACGGCTGTCTGCTTTGAATATCCGTCCCCGATTATCCCGAAAGAGCGCTGGCGCTATCAGATGGTGAACAAATATCCTGACGCGGGCCAGTGTCATCCGGTTGGCCGCAGCGTCATGCGCTGGGAGACCGGACGTAACCTACCTAACGATCGCCGTAACTTCGGCTACCTGTTCTGGCGTAAACGGAACTGCGTTTTCCTCTGAAGGACCATTCTAATGAAGCTACTTTCCCTGCTTCCGGCCATCGCGCTGGCCGGTTCGGTGTCGGCATTTGCCGATGCCGGAGGCGATAACAAAGCCTTTTTCAACGACATGCTGCAGATGGACCGCGAGCGCCACCTCGTGCTCAGTGCGCCTGATTTTGCCCGACCACCGGCGCTGTCCGGACAGGATGCGGACTATATCGCCTCGATGAAGCGACAGCAGCAGGCGAAGCCGGACGACAGCGCGCCTGTTGTCATGATGTTTGTCTCGTTCTCGATGCCGGAAGAGGACCTGCGCGATCGGGTGAAAGATGCGGCAGGCCTGGGCGTGACGGTATCGCTCCGGGGCATGGTCAACGGCGATATGCGCCAGACGGGTACGCGTATCGCGCAGCTGGTCAAAGAGACCAATACGGGCGGCATGCAGATTGACCCGGTCTCGTTTCGGCGTTACGGCATTACCTCGGTACCGACTCTTGTTGTGAAATGTGGCACAACGACTGACCGCGTACAGGGCGACATCACCCTGCGCGAGGCGCTGAAAAAGGTCGCTGAAAGCGGTGACTGTGCGGGATTCGCGGAAAGCGTGCTGAACAGGGAGGTTGCCCATGGCTAAACCATGGATGAATGTTATGGCGGGAATGACTCTTGTATTTGCAGGCTATGCCGCAGCGGATGCGTTCAGTGAAGGTATGTCGTTCGGAAAAGGCCAGCAGGGCACCGGCACGGATGCGATTAAAAACTTCAGGCCGGAAGAGACCATTCCGGGCTATACCGCCAGCCCACCCGAAACGGGCTACTACGGCGGGGTGACGTCTCCGGGCATTGACCTGACCAGCCCGGGTATGAATGAACTGAACACGTCAGAAGTCGGGCAGGCCATCACTGAGTCCATCCTCAACACGCCAGTGGATAACAAGCCTTCGCTCGACGCGCCGTTTATTACGGCTGGCACAGACATGCAGGACAATGCGGAAAACGTTATTGACCCGTCATTCGATGACTGCCAGGAGCAGAATGCGACGTTCACAGAAATCAGCACGCACCAGTGTAATCGTTCGCCTGCGGCGCGACTGTACTGTACCCGCACGGCAACCATCGGGGGGAGCTGGAAAGACACGCTGGTCACAGAAACCTATACGGTACCGAACAGCGACTTCACGCCTGTTTATGATGGCAATAAGGGGCTGACGTTCACATTTAAGGCGCCTGCAACGGGCACTGTCCTGAGTGCGACCTATACCTTCAACGTTAATGATTCGGCAAATCTTTATGACTTTAATTTCTGGGGGATAGCTAAAACTCTGCTGGGGAAGACGCACACCATGACGTTACCCGGCGCCGTGGGGGCCAGCCTGACGGAAGGCGGGGCCTCTCCGTCTGGCTCATTAATCTCCGGTGCCTGCCTGCCCGCAAATCAGGGACGATGTCGTGAATATGCCAAAAAGACCGTTGACTGGCTGAAAGGCGGGACCAAAGCGAACATGACCATTGTCCTGCAGATGCGCGTGACGGGCAAAGAGTGGGTGCCGGAAGTGGTCTGGTCGGAATCCTGCCCGTTTGACAAGCAGGAAGAAGTGCTGCAGGGCAGCGTCTGTACCGAAGAGGGCGGCAACAAAACCGTTGTGGTGAACGGTAAAGAGCACAGCGTCTACAGCGCCTGCTGGCAGTATCAGGACACCTATGTCTCTCAGGAGGCCGATAACGGCACCTGCAGTGAATACATGAGCAACAGCGCCTGCACTGTCAACGGTACAACCTGCCTTGAATCGCTGGCGGGTGTCTGCCTGTCCGAGATGGCCACCTTCTCCTGTGAAAACAAAGTCTCCGGGACCGGCATGATGTGTGGCGGCGAGTTCTTCTGCACCGACGGCAGCTGTGCGCAGGGCGAGACCGGGACCAACAATATGTTCGCCAAAGCGGTGTCCACGCTGGCCGCAGTTGCATCGGCAGGGGAAGACATCGCGGAGTTTAATGAAGCCGACGTACGCGCGTTCACCGGCTCGTCGCAGAGCTGTCGCAAGGCGATGGCCGGGTTCAGCAACTGCTGCAAGGACTCCGGCTGGGGTAACGACGTCGGGCTGGCCAGCTGCAGCTCGGAGGAGAAGGCGCTGGGTCAGGCCAAGTCGAAGAAGCTCACGGTTAAAATCGGTACGTACTGTGCGCACAAGGCGCTGGGTGTGTGCCTTGAGAAGAAAGAGAGCTACTGTCAGTTTGACAGTAAGCTTGCCCAGATTGTGCAGGACCAGGGCCGTAAGGGGCAGCTTGGTATTGGCTTCGGGAGCGCGTCTTCCCCCAACTGTCGCGGCATCACCATCGATGAGCTGCAGTCCATTAATTTCGACACGCTGAACTTTGCGAACTTCTACAGCGACCTGGAGGACGGCACCACCATTCCGGAAGACAGCGAACTGCTGGAAAAAGCGAAGCAGATGATTGCCGACAAAATGGCGGAGGCGGGTAAATGATGCGTTTACGGCTTCTGACCCTCGCGCTCGGTATCACCACTGCCACGGGCGTAGCGGCATCTCCGGATGTGGCTATCAGTCCCCGTCACGCGCTGGAAGAGGGCTGGCACTGGTACAAGGACCCGGCGGATATCGATGACGATGACGACGCGCTTCCGGCGATGCAGGCTCCGGCACCACAGCCTGTGCCCCTGAGCGCATCTGAGCAAAAAGCCCTGCTGCAGAAGGCGACTCAGGAGGCGCTGGATAACGCCATTCTCTACCCGTCACCAGAGAACTACCGTCGCTACGCGGTGATGAAAGAGTACTGGGTAAATCAGGCGACCGGCTTCACGCAGAGCGGCAAGAAGGCGCTGCTGCAGTTCCCTGAACTGAACTACAACCTGGTGCGCAGCCACTATAACGGTACGTCTGCCGCTCAGCAGTCGATGACGAAAGAGAAGGAGACGCTGGCGGTCAGCCACGTGGCCGAACGCTACGGTGTGATGTTCTTCTACCGTGGCGGGAATGCCGTGGACAGCCTGATGGCGGGCGTCATCAAAACGTACTGCGAGGAGCGGGGTATCTCCGTCACCGGCGTCTCCGTTGACGGCAAACTCAGCGAGCAGCTGACCAGCAGCTTTGTGGACAACGGTCAGGCGGAAGCCATGAACGTGAAGTTCTTCCCGGCCACCTTCCTGGTGGACCCGAAAACGCGCCAGTGGCAGCCGCTGGCCTGGGGCTTTATGGCCCACGATGATCTCGACCGCCAGGTGGTCAACGTCCTCACCGATTTCAAACCCGATTACTGAGTAACCCCTTATGAACGCAAAAATTCTGATAGCCGGCACACTGCTGGCCGTGTCGGCCTGTTCGTTCGCCGGACAAAGCACGATAGATGAAATCCGCGCGCTGGATGCGGCGAAGGCCGCTGCCAGAGCCGCCCGCGATTCTGCTGATGCACAACCCGTCACGTCAGCACCGAAAACCATCCCTCACCGCCTGAGCGACGGTCGCACCGTCAATCTGGCGGACTGGACGGTCGTGCTGTTCATGCAGTCCAGCTGCGAGTACAGCCAGAAGTTCGATCCGGTACTGAAGGGCTTCTCCGATCGCACGGGGTTGCCGGTCTTCCCGTTCAGCATGGACGGTAAGGGAGATATGGCGTTCACGAATGTGCTCGCAGCGACGCCGGATGTGATCCTGGAATACTTCCAGTCCGGACTGCCGCTGGCCACCCCGACCACCTTTCTGACCAATGTCCACACGATGGAAACGTACCCGCTGCTGCAGCAGTTCGCGGATGAGATGACGTTTGCCTCGCGTCTTGATGAGGTCTTCAGGCTGGCGCTCGATCGTCATAAACCTTCTTCAAGCCGCATTCCCAAAGCATAAGGATATCCCCGTGAACCGTGAAAAAATTGAAGCAGCCGTTCGTAATTATGTGAAGTCTTATGGCATGGACAATATCTGTCGGGACGATGTCATTCGGTACATTGAGGCGACGGGCTGCTCCGTCAGCCACGTAACCGCTGACAGCATCACTGTTGCTTTCCCCGAGTCTGGGGAGGTGACGCTGACCGGATACGTTTACAGCAACCAGAATGTTAAAGACGGCTCACCCGTTCCTGTCGTTTTTGGACTTTGTGGTGTCATTGCTGGTTTTACCAGCATACTGTTTGCCTGGCTCATCAAATGGTCGTGCATACCCGTGTCAAAGCACGATACGGCACTCATGGTCGTTCAGCTTGCAACATCATTCCTGGACAGTGTCGCACTGGTATTGCTTGCGGTGAGCCTGCTTATTGCTGGCGGGAAGAGAGTCCATGAGCGTTGTTTCTGTGCCGGTCGCAGCCTTTTTAAAGGGAAGGCGGGGGGGAGCAATGCTGCGTAAAAACCTTCTTGCAGCCAGCTTCCTTCTGGGGCTGGCCACGCCGGTTCTCGCCAGCGTCGAAAGCGATATGAAGTCCTTCTTCAACGACATGACCTACTCCTCGAACGCCACCTCTGCAAAGTCCTGGCAAGGGCAGGCCGCACGCTATATGACGGGCGGGTCGTTCTACAGCCGCACCGGCGTGAAGAATATCCAGATGGTGTCCATCAGCCTGCCGAGCATCTCTTCCGGCTGCGGCGGCATCGACGTATATCTGGGGGCGCTGTCGTTCATCAACGCCGACCAGTTCATCGCCTTTATGAAGCAAATCATGGCCAACTCGCCGGGCTACATGTTCGAGATAGCGCTCAAGACCACCGTGCCGGAGCTGGCGGCGGCCAAAGACTACGTGCAGAAGCTGGCCTCGGACATGAACCAGTTCAATATGTCCAGTTGCCAGGCGGCGCAGGGTATCGTCGGCGGGCTGGCGTCCATGTGGAGCGAGTCGCAGCAGGCGGTATGCCAGACCGTCGCGGGGCAGAACAACATCTTCTCCGACTGGGCGGCGTCGCGTCAGGGCTGTACCACCGGTGGGAGCTACGACAGCGTCACAAATAAGGCGACCGGCAGCGAGGCCGACCAGGTGCTGAAAGATATCAACCTGATGTGGGCGGCGATGGAAAACAGCGCCCTGAGTAACAACCAGGAACTCCGGCAGTTCGCCATGAGCGTCAGCGGGACGGTGACGTTTGATAATAAAGGGACCATGCGTGTCCTGCCGAGCCTGATTTCCAATGACAAGGCGGTGCTTAACGCCATGATGAACGGCGGCACGGCGAACGTCTACGTGTGTGATAACGCGAACAAATGCCTGGCACCATCCATTAACAAACTGACGATTACCGAGTCCAGTTCACTGGTCAGCATGACGCGTAAAACGCTGGAGGAGATTCAGGATAAAGCCATCACCGACACGGCTTTAACGGAGGCAGAGCGTAAGTTCATCAACAGTACCTCCATTCCCATTCTGACCTGGATTATCGACCAGTCTTCTCTCTCCGTAACCCGCAGCCTGTTCGATCAGCTGGCGGACTACATTGCCTGCGATATTTACCTGCAGTACATGGACGGCATCCTCAAGCAGGTTAACGCGCAGCTGGCAGGGAAGGACTATCCGGGCGAAAGCATGTCGCTGTTACGGAGCAGCCTGCGTGATGCGAACAACGCCCTTAATACGCTGCGTATGGACGTGCAGGTGAAAGAGAGCGCACTTATCAGCGCCCAGAATCAAATTCAGTTCCTGCGCCAGCAGGTGTCTTCCCAGATGACCGACCGGTATATGGGCAACTATCAGTTCGGGAGAGTTAACTGATGGCAAACGTGATTGAGGTCTACACCATCGCCGGTGGCGGCTGGTTCCAGGACGTGTTCAACGGCGTGGCGATGTTCTTCAACAGTTCCGCGTCGGACTATCTGCTGGCAATGGGCACGCTGTTTTCCATTCTGGTGGCGGCGCTGGCGTACATCAAAAACAAGGACCTGATGGAGCTGATGAAGTGGGCGGCTTTTTACGTCTTCGTCGTGAGCGTTCTGATTGGCGTTAAGGAGGATGTGCAGGTCATTGATCTGTCCGAGCCGTCGGCGATTTACCAGATTGATAATGTGCCAGCCGGCATTGCCGTGCCGGCGAGCCTGCTGACCCGCGTCGGGGCGGGGATGACCCAGGTGTATGACACCATCTTTGCGCGCCCGGATTCGCTGACCTACTCAAAAACGGGAATGATGTTCGGGGCCGCGCTGGCCGTTGGCAGCACCAACTTCATGTTCACCGAGCCGGAGGCGCAGCGTATTTTCACAGACTACGTGAAAAACTGCGTGGTGGCGGATATCCAGCTGAACCATAAGTACACAATGGGCGACCTGATGCGCGCAAACGACCCGTATGCGCTTATCTTCAGCAACCCGAGTCCGCTTCGTGGTCTGTACGATGCCGACCGTAACTTTATGACCTGCGAAGCGGCGGCGGCCTGGCTGAAGAACAACAGCGGCGACCTGAACGGCAGGGATGCGAACTCGTTTATGAAGCAGGCCTCTTCCTGGCTGCACGGCTTCACAAACCAGGTGTTCGGCGGAAATAATGGCAATGCCGCCATTTTTACTGAAATGCTGAGCGACAGCTACAACTGGTTCCATAACACGTCAGCCAGCTCAACAGAGATTATCCGCCGCAACGTGGTGATGAACGGGATTCGCCACGGATTAAACAGCTACGCGGTGGACAGCGGCAACACGGCGGGGATGCTCAACATTTCCAGCGAGATGTCGCTCGCCAAAATGCGCATGTCGCAGTCAACGAGCGCCAGCATTGCGACACACACACTGCCCATCATGCACACGGTGTTGCTGGGAATGACGATTGCGCTCTTCCCGGTCCTGGTGATTCTGGCCGTCGTCAGCTCTTTATCATGGCAGGTACTGAGAGGCTATATCTACACCATTGCCTACCTGCAGATGTGGCCTGTTCTGTTTGCCATTCTGAACCACGCCATGAACTTCTACCTGAAGGATAAGCTCGGCGGCACGCCGGTGGTGCTTTCGACCATGGACCAGGTGCAGAACACCTACTCGGACATCGGGACCACGGCGGGCTGGCTGGCTATCTCCATTCCGTTTATTGCATGGGGTATGGTGAAGGGGCTGGGTCAGGTGATGTCGCAGGCGGGGAACTACCTGGGGCAGACGCTGCAGGGCGCGGCCACGCAGTCGTCCGCGCAGACGGTTGACGGCACGTACGCCTTCAATAACATGCAGACCGACAACGTGCAGGGGAATAAGTGGGACACCAACTACAGCCACCGCGATGGCCATATCAGCCATCAGCTGGATAACGGGGCCGTTCTCACCAGAACGAAAGACCTCGGTATCGTGATGAATACCAGCGAGGGGATGTCGAAACTGGCGGTCCATATCGGCGGTGCGGAGTCCACAATTGCCGGCTGGAATGCCAGTGCGCGCGAGCAGTACGCGCAGTCGGCACATCATCAGGCGGGCTACCAGAAGGGCAAGGAGGCCAGCTGGAGCCAGCTGCAGCAGTTTGCTTCGCAGCATGGTCATACCGACTCGGTGGTAAGCAGTGGCGATTCCGGGCAGACGACTAATATGACACGCGGTGCCAGCAAGATGATGTCGGTTGTCGACCGCTACGCCGAGGCAAACAACCTGAGTAAGTCTGCGGCCTATAACGAACTGATGGATAAATCCAGTCGCGGTGCGGCAAATGCAGGCGTTAAAGGGTCAGTAGGCACACCAAAATGGCTGGGTGCGAGTGCAGAGGCGCATACCGGACTGGAGTTTACGGGCGCAACACAGTCCTCTCACGGAACGAACCAGTCTAATTCGCAGCGTCATGACCACAGCCATGACAAAAATGCGCAGATGGTTGAGGACTTCCGCCAGTCCCGCGATATCGTTGAATCCAGTGCGGCTAAGCTGTCTGCTTCACATAATGACACCGGCATCAATAATCTCAGCGAGCAGCTTGGTGCGGCACTCAGCGAAACCAGCAAAGAGTTTGAGTCCTGGCAGAACAGTGAAACGCGCGCGCGCGAGTACAGCGAGATGGCGACGTACGCGAAAGACCATCGTGCTCAGTTCGATCAGAACTATGACCAAATGTTCACCGGATATGTCACGCAGAAAGCACCGGGCAGGGCGCAGGCTGTACTCAGTGATACCGGTTCACCGGACGTTGCCGCAGAGCGTGAGCAGCTTGTTCATGAGTTCATGCAGGAAAGAGTCTTACCGCAGCTGGAACAGCAGTACCGCTCAAATAAAGCCGCTATCGGGCAGAATATGCCAGGGGTGTCATCCGGTAATAATCCTTCCGTTCAGGAAACTTTTGACAATAACAGCCGTGTTATTGGTGATAAAGGGGAAGCCGCAAATATCAGGCAGGACTCTCAGGATCGCGTTAATAAGCAATTAAGTGATGTCGATGAAAAAATATCGGAAAACGGCGAATATATTGATACCAGTAAAGGAACGGTTGAGAAAGGGCGTGATAATCTGAAAGATAATCATGGAAATGCCAGCAAAGCGCAGGAGCAAGGGATGATTGCAGAAACTGAAAGGCAAAGTTTGTTCGATAAAGATATGCTTATTCCGCATAAATCAGTAGAGGATACACCCTCTCTATTTAAAAAGGATAAGAATTGATGGCGATTACCAATCACGACTTACTGGGTTTTAGAGTGATTAGTTTGATGGTTGCAGCTGTTTTTTCTGCGGTTGTATATGTTGATATACATGCATATTTCATGTTTCCTCTCTTTCTTTTGCAGTTAGTGGTATTGGTGTTAGCGCTAGTATTAAAAAGAAGACGTAAAGAAAAAAGTCTTGTGATTGTTGGGAAAGGTGGTTTTATAGTAATTGTTTTCATCTATATATGTGCTGTTGCGCTCGGTATTGCTATGTCATTGACAGCTTCACGCACAATGGATGCGATATTCTTACTGCTTTTTTATGTGGTGTGCCTCGATGCGATAATGGCAATCCCGTTTGTGCTGTCGTTTACAGACAAGTCTAAATGGCAGTATGGAGGCTCAGTCTCACGGTCAGGTTTGTGTGCTGAGATCAACCATGTGAATGGCCAGATGGCTGCAGCTTATGCTGATTCGAACTATGACCAGATGAGTAACGATCTGTACTGGCCACAAAGCGATCATCATGCGAATAGCATTATTGACAGTTCTCCAGGGGCTAATCCTGCGTCAGGACTCCCAATGGCTAACGATGCAATTGATGTTGGTGGTAATGTTTATGGTTTCGGCGATACATCTTTTGTGAATTATGACCACCACACAAACCAGTTTAGCGATTTTGATTACCACAACAATTCATAGAATTCGTTGAGTTAATTTAAACAGGGCTATGCAATGTAGCCCTGTCACACTGGTGGTTGTTTCTGATTCAGAATTTATACAGGTCTTCTATGAGCTTCAATCCACGCGATTTAACGCAGGGTGGACAGGTGTCTTTTATGCGCCTGAAAATGTTCCTGCAGATAAATAATATCATTTCGTATTACGTCATTATGTTCAGCGCCCTGCTGATGATGGCCATTTTATTTATTCGTATTTCACTGCAGAACCTGATGAACGGTATTATCTATTTTGCAGCAAAGCTGATTTCACCGTTCATGAAAAACTCCGGCACGAAAGAGGTTTTCACCATCCGGTATTACAAGGATTCATTTCGTTATACGCCCGACCAGGTACTGAGTGATGCTTATACCACCTATTGCGGCCAGCTGCTGAAGCAGGAACTGGCGATTGCAGGCTGTGCCACGCTATTTGTCGCCTTTTTGGTAACATTCGCTATTTACTGGTATCTCGGCCAGACCGGGCGAAAACAAAGTGAGGATGAGGTCATCGGCGGCCGCGTTCTGAATGACGACCCGAAAGACGTGACCCGGCTGATGAAAAAGCGCGGTGAAGCGTCCGATATTCGCATTGATGCCCTGGCGCTAAAGAAGGATGCGGAAATCCAGAACTTCGCCATGCACGGAACCGTCGGCTCCGGTAAATCGACGCTGATGCGCAAAATCCTGCGCCGCCTGCGCGAGCGCGGCGACCTGGTCATCATCTACGACAAGGGCTGCACCTTCATTGAAGACTTCTACGATGAAAGCCGCGACAAGGTCCTCAACGCTCTCGACGAGCGCTGCCCCAACTGGGACATGTGGGAGGAATGCCGCACGCTGCCTGAGCTTGAGAACGTCAGTTCCACGCTGATACCCTCCAGTTCCGGGGAAGATCCGTTCTGGCAGGGCAGTGCCCGCACCATCTTTGCTGAAGGTGCCGAACGTATGCGCGGCGACAAAGACCGTTCCTACAACTCCTTTCTGCGCACCATGCTGGCCATCACGCTCGATAAGCTGCGCGCGCACCTGGCCGGAACGCCGGCATCCACGCTCGTTGACGGCAAAATCGAGAAGACCGCCATCTCAATCCGAAGCGTGCTCACCAACTATGTGAAATCGCTGCGCTATCTGCAGGGCATCGATAAACCGGGGCGAGAAAAATTCACTATCCGGGACTGGATGAAGGGGCAGGCGGACAAGAGCAACAACGGCTGGCTGTTTATCACCTCAGATGAAGAGCACCACGAATCCCTTAAACCGCTGATCTCAATGTGGCTCAGCATCGCGGCAACCAGTCTGCTGGCGATGGGGAGAACCGCGAGCGTCGTGTCTGGTTTTTCTATGACGAACTCCCCTCGCTGCACAAGCTTCCCACCCTGCCGCGCATCATCGCGGAAGCGCGTAAGTTCGGCGGCTGCTTTGTGCTGGGCTTCCAGTCCTATGCACAGCTGGAAGAGACCTACGGTCCCAAAGCGGCGGAAGGAATGTTCGACCTGCTGAACACCAAGTTTTTCTTCCGCTCGCCGTCCGCGAAGGTGGCGAAGTTCGTGGAAGAGGATATTGGTGAAACCCGCCGCAAAACCTTCAGTGAGCAGACCAGCTTCGGTCATGAGCAGGTGCGTGACGGTATCTCGTTTGGCAAGGATGAAGAGCGTATCAACATCGTCAGCTACTCCGACGTGCAGTCGCTCAACGATCTGGAGTGCTTCGTCACGCTGCCTGGCGACTATCCCGTGGTGCGCCTGAACATGAAGTACCAGGGCATGCCAAAACGGGCTGAGGCACTGCTGATGCGCGATCTGAAAACCAGTCTCGATCAGGACATCGAAACCGAGATCGACACCCGCGATGACGCACACCGCCGCCAGATGGATGCCCTGTTCAGCCCGGGTGAAACACCTGCGGCCGTTACAGAGGCGACCAGCCTGCCTGCTGAACCCGCTGTCCCCGTACCTGACGTGAAGCCTGCGGTGGCCGTGACTGCTGCGGCAACCTCTGCGAGCCAGTCTGATGAATCGACCGTTACTGCCTCTGCTGTGACAGGGGGCGCGGGTGGCGGAACCCAGCAGGAGCTGGAGCAGGAACACCCTGTGCCGGCAGGCATGAGCGAAGACGGTGAAATCATTGATTTTGCCGCCTATGAAGCGTGGGCGCAGCAGACCGGCAACACACAGGAGCAGGTTCGTCGTGAGGAGGTGAATATCAACCACCCTCAGGAGCACGGCGATAAAGAATGGGAGTACGTCTGATGTTGTCTGTTTCACCGATTAAGGGCGATGCCGGGTATTACGGCAAAGAGGATAACTACTATGTCAGCGGTGCGCTGGACGACCGCTGGCTGGGGAAAGGGGCGGAGAAGCTCGGTCTTGAAGGCCGCGTGGATGCCACCACGCTGGATGCAGTCATGGCGGGAAAACTCCCGGACGGCTCCGATCTGACACGCATGTCCGGTGATAAAAATACGCACCGGGCAGGCTACGATCTGACGTTCTCTGCGCCAAAGGGCGTCTCGATGGCCATTCTGATTGGGGGTGACAAGAAGCTGCTGGATGCACATAACCGCGCGGTGGAAATCACCATGCGGGAAGTAGAAAGTCTGGTGACGGCGCGCCTTACGGAGAACGGAAAGACAGAGACTGTCTCCACCGGAACGATGGTGGCGGCCCTGTTTAACCATGACACATCAAGAGATCTTGAGCCGCAAATCCACACGCACGCCCTGGTGCTGAATGCCACCTTCACAGAGGGGAAATGGCGGTCACTGGCGAGCGACCCGAAGCTCAAAACCGGGTTCAGTGAGGCCGTTTATGGCAACAAAATAGCGATTGGTAATATTTACCGTACCGTTCTTCGCGATGATATTTCACAGATGGGCTACGAGACGGTAGAGGCGGGGCCCCATGGATTATGGGACCTGAAGGATGTCCCTACGGAGGAGTTTTCCTCCCGCAGTACGGCTATTCGGGAGGCAGCCGGTCCGGACGCTTCTGCTAAATCGCTGGACTTGGCGGCGCTGGATACCCGTAAGCCAAAAAGCTGGGCTGACGCGGAGCTACTGGTTAAGAGCTGGGAAACCCGCCTGCAAAAGCGGGATTTTGATATGAAGGATTATGTAGCCCACGCCGCTGTAAGTGCCGGACAACCTGGAGTAGTCACGGAGGTGCCGGAACGGGACTCTGATGTGGCCCTCGCCGTGAGCGAGGCCGTTTCGGCGCTGTCGGACAAAAAGGTTCAGTTCACCATGTCAGAGCTGCTGTCCGGCACAGTTAACCGGCTACCGTCTTTGCCTGGCGTGTTTGAGCAGGCGCGCGCGGGTATTGATCAGGCCATCGAACAGCAGCGCCTTATCCCCCTTGACCGTGAAAAGGGCATATTCACCTCCGATATTCATCTCCTCAATGAACTCAGCGTGCAGCAGCTGGCGCAGACGATGGTGCGCGAGCAGCGCACGGAAGTATTTCCCGACCGCAGCGTGGCGCGTACGGATATTGCCGGCGATGCGGTTTCGGTGCTGGGGCAGGACCGCAGCCCGCTGGCGCTGATGTCCGGAAAGGGCGGCGCCCTTGCGCAGCGTGAGCGCATCGCCGACGTGGCGCAGATGGCGCGTGAGCAGGGGCGTGAGGTGATAGTGCTGGCCTCTGACCGGCGCAGCGGTGCGTTTCTGGAACAGGATGCGTTGCTGGAAGGGCGCCTGATGCACCGCACGGGCCTGAACGCGGATACGGTAATTCCGGCGCACAGCACGCTGATTGTCGAGCAGGCCGAAAAGCTGACGCTGAAAGAGACGCTTCTGGTGCTGGAAAAAGGGCAGGCCGCGAACGCGCAGGTGGTGTTTATGGACGCGCAGAACCGCGCCGGTACCGGCAATGCCCTGTCCGTACTGAAGGAGAGTGACGTGCCGCAGTACCGCTTCTACGGCGGTAAGCAGCCGGAAGTGACGCTGGTCAGCGAGCCGGATAAACGGACGCGTTTCGGTGAGGTGGCCCGGCTGTATGTGGAGGCCGGGCGGAATGGCCGGGACGTGGTGGCGCAGGTTGACGGTCCCGTGGAGCAGAAGACGCTGACCGACGCCATCCGGGAAGCGCGCCGCGATGCCGGTGAGATTGGTGCGGTGGATACGAAGCTCAGCGTTATTGAGCCGGTATGGCTGGACAGCAAAACCCGCCGCCAGCGCGATAACTACCGCCCGGGCATGGTGATGGAGCAGTGGAGCAGTGAGAAGCGTGAGATGACCCGCTACAGCATCGACCGCGTGGCGGACAAAACCAACTCCCTGGTGCTGGTTTCTGAGGCCGGTGAGCGTCTGGTGCAGAAAATCAGCAAACTGGATGGCAGCTGGAGCCTGTTCAGGGCGAAAACCCTCGATGTGGCGCAGGGGGATGAGCTGCGTACCCTGGGGCGCGAAGCGAAGGGCAGTATTAAAGCCGGTGAGCGTTATACCGTGCAGTCACCGACGAGGGCAAACTGGTTCTGCAGTCCGGCGAGCGCAGCGTGGAGCTGGACACTTCCCGCGCGCTGAAGCTGTCACACGACTATGTGGAGAGCGTGGGCAGCAGCGTGAGCGCCGACCGTCAGGTGCTGGCCCTGCTGCCCGGACAGCGGCTGACGGCAGATTCACTCACCCGGCTGTCGCGCAGCGGCAGCGATATTCATGTCTTTACTCCCTTGAGCGGTCGCGGGCAGAGAAGCGCGTGCTGGCCAGTCCGGTCGTGCGCCTGGCGAGCGAACGGGTCATGGATTCTGTTGATGCTGCAGACTTATCCGGTGCGGTAGAGGCCCGACGCGAGCAGCTGATGTCGCCGGCTGAACAGGCTGTCAGCCTGGCCGTGCCGCTGGCGCAGAACGGTAAAATCCAGATGTCCCGCGTGGACCTGCTGTCACGTGCTTTGTCATCGGGCGTACCGTTTGCGGACGTCAGCGCGGAAATACAGCGCCAGACGGAAAGCGGGGACCTCATTCACCTGCCAGTGGTGTCGGCGCCGGTACCGATGTGCTGGTTCCGCGCGTGGCGTATGAGATGGAGAAAACCATTATCCGGACCATTGCGGAGGGGAAAGATGCTGTATCACCGCTGATGGAAGCGGTGCCTGCCGGTGTGCTGAAGGGGCTGACGCAGGGGCAGACGGCGGCGACGAAGCTGATACTGGAAAGTAAGGACCGTTTCCTGGGCGTGCAGGGCTATGCGGGCGTGGGTAAGACCACCCAGTATAGGGCGGTGATGAGGGCGATTGGTACGCTACGGAGGACAAGCGCCCGTTCGTTATCGGCCTGGGCCCGACCACCGCGCCGTGAAAGAGATGCGCGATGCGGGCGTTCCGGCGCAGACGCTGGCCAGCTTTCTCAGCGAACACCGACAGGCGCTGCTCAGCGATGAGAAGCCCGATTTCAGCAACACCCTGTTCCTCACGATGAAAGCTCGATGATTGGCAACCGTGACATGGCCGAACTGCATCAGGTTGTCGCCGCCAGTCACGGTCGTATGGTATCGAGCGGGGATGAAGCGCAGCTGCAGCCGATTGCGGCGGCACGCCGTTCCGCCTGATGCAGCAGCGCAGCGCCGCCGACGTGGCTATCATGCAGGAGATTGTTCGCCAGACCCCGAGCTGCGCCCTGCAGTCGAGAGCGTGATTGCCGGCAGGGTCACTGAGTCCCTTGAACGTGTGGAGGCCGTCTCTCCGGCAATGGTGCCGCGAAAGACCGGCGCCTGGGTGCCTGAGCAGTCAGTGATGGAGTTTAAGCGTGAAAAGCCTGAAGACGGAACGGTAAAAGAGATATCTGCCGAAGCCGCGGAGACGATAAGAATGCACCCGCCAGTGCCATTGACGCCATTATCGCGGACTGGCGCGGACGTACCCGTGACGCTCAGGAGCAGACGCTGGTTGTGCGCCGCTGAACGCCGACCGCCGCGCCATAATGAAGGTATCCACCAGGCCCGCCGGGAAGACGGTGATATCGGGCAGGAGAGCGTCATCTGTCCGTGCTGTCTCCCGTGCGGTACCGGACAATACGCTGCGCTCGGCTGACGGTTTTGCGCAGTATACGGCAAGACGGCAATGCTTAACCAGCAGTACTACACCATCACCGGTGCCGATACGAAGAGCGGTATTTGTGTATTTTCGCGACCGGACGGTCATGAAATCATGATTTCACCAGGAGAACACCGCACAGGACATTTCCGTCTATGAAACCCGAACGCTTGCCGTCAGCGAGGGGATAAGGTGTTGTTCAACCGCACCGACACGGACCGGGGCTACGTGGCCAACGATGTCTGGACGGTGGCGGGGTTCGCCGAGAAGGGGGTATCCGCTTTGGGCGCGACGGGCAGGAAAAACTGCTGTATCGGCTGTGGAGAGGATGCCGACCGGCATATTGACCTGGCCTATGCCGTCACGGTCAACGGCTCTCAGGGTGCCAGCGCTAAGCTCGTTATCGGTCTCGCCGGCATCGAGGGCGGACGCAAGATGATGGCCTCGATGGAGTCCTGGTACGTGACATTGTCACGCGCGGTGACGCATATGCAGACCTATACCGACGATACGGCGGCTGGGTGAAGCGGATTGAAGGTGCAGAGAAGCGCCTGACAGCATATGACATGCTGCATCAGCAGGGTGATGTTAGAGCAGGTACAGCCAGCTGGCTGCTTGAGAACGCGGTGTCACTGGAGAAAACCGGCCTCGGTCGTCAGGTACTGAATACCGCACAGCTGGCGGGAGAGACGATGGCCAGCTTTATTGCGCCCGGGAAGAAATACCCTGTGCCACACATGGCACTGCCGTCTGGAACCAGTACGGCAAGGAGCGTGGCGTGCTGCTGACGGAAATTCGCCTGAGCGACGAGGGCCGTCGTCTGCAGCTGGGCGATGAGCACCGGCTGATGGGGGCAGAAGACGCGCGGTTTGCGGGTCTGCAGTCCAGCCGGAACGGCGAAACGCTGCAGGCGGACGACTTTGCACAGGCGCTGCAACTGGCGCGTGAGAACCCGGAGAGCGGGGTGATCATTCGCCTGGAAGGCGATGAGTCGCTGCTGAATGCGCAGCGTCTGACGGGAGGGCGGGTTGAGGAGAGTGAGCCCGTGGTGCCACCGGTCACGGAAGAGGAGCCGCTTCCCCTTTTCCCTGAGAGGAATGTGACGGGTAACACAGATTCAGACCATGCCGTATTTCAGA